>NZ_JBGBPT010000027.1:0-101175 GCF_041106355.1 Streptomyces sp. BF23-19
CTCCCGCGGCTCCCGCGGCCCCCGGCGGGGTCGCTCCCCCGGCGCCTCCGTCAGCTCCGGTGCCGGAACCGGCGGCCGGTCCGCCGCAGCCGAGCGGTGCCGAGCTCGACTACGCCGCCCTCGTCCTGTGCGGCCCCGACGAGCGCGGCGGTCGTAGGGGCCGGTTGTTCGCCGACTCCCCCGCCGACCCGGTGGCGGCCGAACACCGCCGCCGCGCCGAGGCGGTGGGCGGGCTGCCGCTGCCCGGGCACGCCGTGCGGCCCCGCGAGTCGGCGGGTTCCTTCGACCACCGGTTCGACGCCGCCGCCCGCGCCGACATTCCGTCGGACGGCACCTGGCACACCGTCACCGTCGGGGAGATCCCGGTCGGTCTGCGCACCGAGTACGTCTGTGTGCCCTCCGTGGAGCAGACCGTCTACGCGACGCTGGTGCTCTCCAACGCCACCGACCAGGCGCTGCTGGCCGGGCCGGTGGAGGTGACCGTCGACGAGGACTTCCTGCTGACCGCCGCCCTGCCCACGCTCGCCCCCGGCGGAGTCCGCCGGGTGGGGCTCGGGCCCGCCGAAGGCGTCCGGGTCACCCGTCGTACGAACCTGCGCGAGTCGACCTCGGGCCTGCGCAACAACACCACCGTGCTCGACCACCAGGTCCACGTGGAACTGGCCAACCGGCTCGCCGGGCCGGTCACCGTCGAGGTCCACGAGCGGGTTCCCGTCACCTCCGATCCGGACGTGCGGATCGAGGAACGCGCCGACTGGACGAGGCCCGAGGACGGCGCCGGACCGGAACACCACGCCCCGGGCACCCGCGTCTGGCGGGTGGACCTGCCCGCCGGGGGGACCACCGCCCTCGCCGGGGGCTACGAGATCCGCATCCCGGCCGGCAAGGCCGTGGTCGGCGGCAACCGCAGGAGCTGACACCCACCATGTCCATGCCCACGGCCCCGAAGCCGATCGCCCTTCCCGTCACCGCCGTCACCTGCCTGGAGGACCGCGCCCACATCGAGCGCACCGCCGTACTGGACCTGGCGGCGGGGGTCCAGCGGCTGCGGCTCGGTCCGGTCAGCGCGCTGACCGTCGACCGTACCCTGCACGCCGAGCTGGCCGCCGAACACCCGGCCACCGTGCTCGACGTACGCATCGTCCGTACATGGGAGCCGCGCGGACCGCTGCCGTCCGCCGACGAGGACTCCGCCCTGCGCCGGCGCGTGCGCGTCCTCGAGGAGGAGCAGCTCGCCCTGGGGCAGCGGCGCGATCGGCTGTACGCCCGGCTCGACCTGCTCGGCCGCCTCGCCGCCGATCTGCTGCGGGAGATCGGCGAGGGCGCCGGCTCCGGGGAGTCCGACGCGCCCCGCTGGGCCCGCGAGATGGACCGGGTGGACGCCGAGCGCGATACGTACGGTGAGCGACTGCGGACCGTGGACGCCCGGTTGGCCGCCCTCGCCGTCGAACTCGGGGAGACCCGGCAGGCCATGGACCGCTCGGAGACCGAACCCGCCGAAATGGTCGGTCACATCGAGCTGACCGTGGACAGCGCGGCCGCCGGTCCGGTCCGGCTGCGTCTGAGCCACCTCGTCCCGTGCGCGCTGTGGCGGCCCGCCTACCGGGCCGTACTGGACGGGGACTCGCTGACGCTGGAGACGGACGCGATGGTCTGGCAGCGCACCGGCGAGGACTGGTCCGACGTACGGCTGACCCTGTCGACGGCCCGGTCGGCGCTGGCCACCGAGCCGCCACGGCTGGGCGAGGACCGGCTGACGCTGGGGGAGCGCACGGCGGCGGAGCGCCGCACGGTCGACGTGGAACTGCGCGAGGAGGAGATCGCGGACCTTGGTCCGGCGGCCCAGGTGCTCGGCCTGCCCGGGGTGGACGACGGGGGCGAGGCGCGGGTGCTGCACTCCCCCGTACCGGTCTCCGTACGCGGGGACGGATGCGCCCACCGGGTGCCGCTCTCGGCCTTCACCACGGCCGCGCGCAGCGAGTACGCCTGCTCCCCCGAGCTGTCCCCGCTGGTCACCCGGGTGGTGTCCTTCGAGAACCGGTCCGGTCACGCCCTGCTGGCCGGTCCCGTGGATCTGGTCCGCGGCAGCGGGTTCAGCGGCCGCGGCACGGTGGACTTCACCGCACCGGGGGCCCCGGTCGAGCTCGCCTTCGGCAGCTGCGACGACCACCGGGTGGTCCGGTACTCCGAGGAGTCCCGTGACTCGGCCGGATTCACCCAGCGGACGGTGATCACCCGCACGGTCCGGCTGCACCTGTCCCGGTTCTCCGCCCCCGGGGACCACGGCGAACGCGTGGTCGTCGTCCGGGAGCGGATCCCGGTCTCGGAGGTCGCGGCGGTGGAGGTGCGCCTGCGCAAGGAGGCCTGCTCGCCGGCGCCGGACGGGGTCGATTCCGAGGGCATCGCCCGCTGGGACGTGGCGCTCGCTCCGGGCGGCCGGCGGACGGTCACCTTGGTCTACGAGTTGTCGGCGAGCTCCAAGGTCACCGGCCTCTGAGGCGGCCGCGGCCCTGACCACCGACCGCCGGCGCCTCCGGGCGCTGCCACGGGACCTCGGCGCCGGCCGCGCGTTCTGCCCGAGATGACCGTCAGGTGGTCGGCCCGCCGGTGAGGGCGTCCACCTCCGCCTGGAAGAGCAGGGCCGGGTCCAGGCCCATGCCGGTGAAGTGGCCCGCCAGTTCCAGGGACAGGGCGCCGTGCAGGCGGCTCCAGAAGGCCAGGGCCTGGCGCAGTGCCGCCGGCGGGGCGTCGGGGTGGCTGTCGGCCCATGCGCGGTGGGTGGCCAGGTGGTCCTCGAAGGCGTGCGGCTCCGTGGCCGGGGCGGCGCAGGCGTCCAGCAGGACGGACATCAGTTCCGAGGCGATCGCGGTGATGTCCGCCGGTGCGTGGTAACCGGGCACCGGGGTGCCGTAGATGAGGAAGTAGCGGTGCGGGTCCGCCAGGGCCCAGCGGCGCAGCACGTGCGCCAGTCCGGCGAGGTCCGGTCGGCCCGCGCCCGCGCCCGCGTCATCGTCGGCAGCGGCGGCGGCGGCGATGAAGGCGTCGGCGAGGCTGCGGTAGGCGTCGCGGATGAGTTCGGTGATCAGCTCGTCGCGGTTGGCGAAGTACCGGTACAACGCCGGTCCGCTCATGCCCATCTGCTTGGCGATCGCGTTGAGGGAGAGCGCGGAGGCGCCGGAGCCCGCGATCTGCTGCCAGGCCTTCTCCTTGACCTCCTCACGCACCTGCTGCCGGTACCGCTCCCGGGGGGTCTTCGTGCTGCCCGTCATGCCCGCCTCCACCTCTCGCCGCTCCCTTCTTCACCATCAGACGAGTTAGAGGCTATCACCATCGGCACAGCTACTCGCAATACGAGAAGCCACCCCTTGACATGCGCGAGATGCATCCTCATTCTTGTTATAGCTTCTAACGAACACGAGATACAGAAACTCCATGGAGGTCATGATGACGAACACCGTCGAGCGGGTCGAGGTCGTTCTGCCGGGCAAGGTCGAGCCGGAGGGCCTGCAGTTCCACCGCGGTCCCGTCCCGGCGCCGGCGGCCGGCCAGGTCGTCGTCGCCATGGAGGCCACGGGCGTCTCCTTCGCCGAGCAGCAGATGCGGCGCGGCCGGTACTACGACCAGCCGCCCTTCCCCTTCGTCCCCGGCTACGACCTGGTCGGCACGGTGCTGGCCGTCGGTGAGGGCGTCAGCACGGCGCTGCTCGGCAAGCGGGTCGCCGCCCTGACGAAGACCGGGGGCTGGGCGAGCCACGTCGCACTCACCGCCGCCGACGTGGTGGAGGTACCCGACGGGGTCAGCCCGGTGGACGCGGAGACCGCGGTCGTCAACGGCATCACCGCCTGGCAGATGCTCCACCGCAAGGCCCGGGTGCGCGCCGGCCAGACCGTCCTGGTCCACGGCGCGAACGGCGGGGTCGGCTCGATCCTGGTCCAGTTGGCGCTGGCCGCGGGCGCCCAGGTGATCGGCACGGCCTCCACCCGCCACCACGACGCGCTACGCGCCCAGGGCGTGACCCCCATCGACTACCGGTCCGGCAACGTCCCGGCACGCGTACGGGCCCTCGCGCCCGGCGGGGTGGACGCGGTGTTCGATCACGTCGGCGGCGACGGCATCCTCGCATCCTGGCGGCTCCTGGCCCCCGGCGGCACGCTCGTCTCGTACGGCAGCGCCGCCACCCGCGACGACGAGGGCTCCGGCTCGTGGCCGGTGCTCAAGCTGCTGGGCCGAGTGTGGGTGTGGAACGCGCTGCCCAACGGCCGCCGCGCGTACTTCTTCAACGTGTGGGCCGGCCGCGCCTACGCCAAGGGCCGCTTCCGGGCCCGCCTGCGCTCCGACCTCACCCAGGTGTTCACGGCCCTGCAGCACGGTGACATCACCGCCAAGGTGGCGGCCGAGATCCCGCTGGCCCGCGCCGCCGAGGCGATGCGCCTGGCCGAGTCCGGCACGGTCGCCGGGAAGGTCGTCCTCGTCCCGTGACCCGGCCGCCGGGCACCTCAGGAGAAGGGGATCCGGTCCGGTTGGCAGACCGTGCCGGGCGGCGGCAGGGTGCCGTCGACGAAGTAGCGGCTCTCGTAGTCGTTGATGCAGGTGCTGCCGTTGTTGAAGAGTGCGGTGTGGCCGTACCCGTTGTTGGTGAGCAGCCGGGCGTCCGCCAGTTCCTCGGCCATGGCCTGGGCGTCCGAGTGCGGCGTCGAGGGGTCGTACGTGGTGCCCACCACCAGCACGGGATGCGCCGTGGGCTTGTTCCACGGGCCTTCGTAGCGGTTGGCGGACCGGACCGGCCAGGTGGCGCACGGCTCACCGGACCAGGTCCAGTACCGTCCGGCGTCGCCGGCGCGCTGGGCACTGTCCTCCGCCAGACCCTCGTAGACGGCCGGGTCGCGCGGGTTGGGACTGTCGGCGCACCACACGGCGCCCGCCTGCTCCTCACCCAGGTACGGATTCGGGTTCGCGACCGGGGGCGGCGGCGGGTACTGGGGCGGCTTCGGGGTGCGGCCCTGCCAGAGGTCCTGCAGCCGGGCGGCGAGATCGGTCCAGCCCGGTTTCACGATGTAGAGGCCGCTCACCGTGTCGGCGACCGTGGCGGCGTACGTCCACGGGCCCACGGGGTGCTCGCGCAGCCGCCGCATCAGCTGGTCGAACTTGTCGCGGGTGGCTTCCGGGCTGCCGGCCGAGAAGGCGCAGCGGGCGGTGCCGGCGGATCCGCACAGGTCGAGGAACTTGTCGATGGTCGTCCCCGCGGTGCGGTCCGAGCCCATGCGCAGGAGGGTCGTGGTCCGCGGTTCGCCCGGCGAGGCGTTGTTCGTCCAGGCCAGCGGGTCGATGTTGCTGTCGAGCACCATGGCCCGGACCTTGTCCGGGAACAGATTGGCGTAGGTGGCGCCCAGGATGGTGCCGTAGGAGACGCCGAGGTAGTTGAGCTGCGGCTCGCCCACCGCCCGGCGGAGCAGTTCGAGGTCCTGGGCGGTGTCGGTCGTCGACACGTGGCGCAGGAGGTCGGCGTCGCGCTTCTCGCAACGGCGGCCCAGGTCCTCGTACGCGTCGATCCAGGTGGTGCGCTCCTTGTCGCCCACCGGGAAGCCGACCGGTTTGTCCGCCCCCCAGGCCTGGGCCTCCTCGGGGGTGTCGAAGCAGTTCACCGCGGTGCTGTTGCCGATGCCTCTGGGGTCCCAGCTGACGATGTCGAACCGTTCCCGCAGCTCCCTGGGGAAGGAGTCGTAGTTCTGCGGCACCTGCACGGTCCCGGGGCCGCCGGGACCTCCGGGGTTGACGAACAGCGTGCCCACGCGTTTCGCGGGGTCGCCGGCCTTGCGGCGGACGACGGCCAGGTCGATGGTGCGGCCGGCGGGGGCCGCGTGGTCCAGGGGCACCTTGGCGGTGGCGCAGTCCCACGGGCTACCGGCTTTGCAGGGGCTCCAGTCCAGCCGGGGGACGTTCTGCGAGGGCGACGGCTCCGCCCCGGCCGCGGCGAGGTCCGGTGCGACGAGCATCGAGGAGCAGATGGCCGCCACGGCGAGGGCTGCCGCGCGGCGGCGCCGACCGGGCACCGGCCGGGGTCCCCGTCGACGTCCGGACCCGGGTCCGGGTCCGACTCCGGGTCCAGCTGCGGGTACGGGTGCGGGTGCGGGTCCAGGCATGATCCGCCCTCCTCCGTCGCGTCGGGGGCGTGGCGCGGCCGCCGATGCCGTCGCATCGGCACGAACCGCTCATGCCTCCACCCAACCGCGTTTCGACACCGCACGCGAGCCGGGCGGGACCGGGCCGGCTCAGGCCGGACGACAGTCGTACGCGTCCGCAGGGGGGCGGATCCACGGCCCGCACGCTATTCTCCGCGCCGTGTTGATTGACATGCACATGCAGTTGCGGGTGCGGTCGCGGGCCCTGGTGTGCCTCCTCGTGCTGGCCCTCGTGGGTACGGTGACCACGGCGGCCGCCGCACCCCGGCCCCCGACCCCCGCCACGGCCGCCACGGCCCCGACGAACACCGTGAGCACCGCCGGTGCCGCGGCGAACGCCGCCGCCACCGCCCGCTGGGGCGACCGGCGGCTCGACGAGGTCGCCTTCCTGACCACCCACAACGCCTTCACCAACTACGAGGACTCCCGATGGAGTTCGGTGAACCAGTCCGAGTCCGTACGCGCCCAGCTCGACAACGGCGTACGCGGCCTGAGCCTGGACACGCACTGGTACGAACGCAGCACCTGGCTGTGCGTCATCAGCTTCGGCAGCGACTGCTACCCCAGCGACGTGTACCTGTGCCACGGCGACTGCAAGACCTTCGCCGGAGCCACCTACGCCCTGCCGCGCCAGACCTTCCACGGCACGATGCAGACCGTGGTGGACTTCCTCGCCACCCACCCGCAGGAGGTCGTGACCGTCTTCCTGGAGGACTACGTCGGCGCCGACCAGTTGCAGGCGTCCCTCGGCCGCGTCAACGGGCTGCAGAACATGCTCTTCCGGGCCGACGAGTGGGGCGTACGGCAGCACGGCTGGCCCAAGGTGGCCGATCTCGTCACCTCCGGCAAGCGGCTGCTGATCTTCTCCGACCGGTCCGACCGGGAGCACCTGGGCGTCATGTACGACAGGTCCTGGACCGTGAGCAACTTCTGGAGCCTCGGGGACCTGGGCAACGACGTCTCGTGCGTCAGCCGCTGGGCCGACGTGCCACTGGACCGTCAGGAGCCCGGATTCCGGCGCCTGTTCACGATGAGCCACCACCGCAATGTTCCCACCGTCCTCACGGCGGCCCTGGACAACGGCGCCAAGCTACGGAACCGCATCGCCGAGCAGTGCCGGTCGGCCACCGGGGGCCGCGATCCGAACTTCGTTTCCGTCGACTTCCACCGCCTGTCGGACGGGAGCGGCCACACGCCCGCCTCCATCGTCGCGGAGCTCAACGCCCGCCCCTGACCCGCCCACCGGCCCACCGGCCGGGTGGATCGCCGCGTACGGCGCGGCGTGGCACACCCGGCCGGTCAGCCCGCCTTGCGTGCGCCCAGTTCCCGTCGCTCGTCCTCCGTCAGTCCGCCCCACACACCGTAGGGCTCCTGCACGCGCAGCGCGTGGTCCAGGCATTCCGCTCGCACCGGGCACAGCTCGCAGACCTCCTTGGCCTGCTGCTCCCGTACGGCGCGCTCCTCGCCACGCTCCCCCGCCGGGTGGAAGAACCGGTCCGTACCGAGCGCCCGGCACGCCGCTTCCTCCTGCCACTCCCACAGGTGTTCCGCACGGCCCGGCAGGCGTGCCACCTTCGTCATGTCCCCACTCCCCTCATCCGCGTTCGTGTCGTTGTCCTTGCCCTTCTCCCTCACGCGTCTGACCCGGGTGCGCGTTTCGAAACACCGTCCGCGGGTGTGGCCGGGGCCGCGGCCGTGGAGACCCGGGGCAGGGCGTAGGGGTGCTTCTCGGCCAGCCAGGCGACGAGCTGTTCGCGGACCGCACAACGGGCGGTCCACAGGTCGTCCGCGTCCTTCGCGGTGACGATCGCCCGCACCACGATGGCGCTGGGCGTGGTGTCGGTGACCGCCAGGTCCCAGCCGCGGCCGTCCCACGCCTCGCAGCCGTCGAGGATCTCCTTGAGCTTCTCGCGCATCAGGGCGACGGGGGTGGTGTGGTCGCAGTGCAGGAAGACCGTGCCGGTCATCTGGATCCCGCCGCGCGACCAGTTCTCGAAGGGCCGCCCGGTGAAGTACGAGACGGGCATGGTGATGCGGCGTTCGTCCCAGGTGCGCACGGCCAGGAAGGTGAGCGTGATCTCCTCGACCACGCCCCACTCGCCGGCCACCACGACGGTGTCGCCGATCCGCACCATGTCGCCGAAGGCGATCTGGAATCCGGCGAAGAGGTTGCCGAGGGTGGACTGGGCGGCCACGCCCGCGACGATGCCGATGATCCCGGCCGAGGCCAGGAGCGAGGTGCCGACGGCGCGCAGGTCGGGGAAGGTCAGCAGCATCGCGGCCGCTGCCACCACGGCGACCACGGCGGTGACGATCCGCATGATGAGCGTCACCTGGGTGCGGACCCGGCGGACCCGGGAGGGGTCGCGGGTGCCGAGCGCGTAGCGGGCGTACGAGGACTCGACCACGGCGGAGGTCACGAGGACCACGCACCACGCGCTCGCGCCGATCAGGACGAGCGTCAGGATCCTCCCCACCGCCGTCGCGTGCTCCTGCAGCGGCTGCCACCCGATCTGCCGGTACACGGCGCGCAGCGTCGCCGCGAGCAGCAGGACGCGTACCGACGTGCGGCAGCGGCGCAGCATGGTCCAGAGCGGTGTCTCGGGGTGACGGGCGGCCGCGCGCCGCAGCAGCAGGTCGGTGACCCGGCCCGCGGCGAAGGTGAGCACGATCGCGCCGCCGATGACGGCCGGCACTTGCAGAAGGCTGTTCATGACTCCTCTGGATGGGTCTGGGGGACGGGTCCCGTCGCGCGTGCCCGGGGCACGCCGGGACAAACGGGGCGTCCGTTTCCCGATGGTGGGTACAAGCGACCACGAGACGACAGCCGAGGACGAGGTGAGTGCGCAGTGCAGACCATCGGACCGGACACCGGCGGGCCCGTATCGGACGCGCGGGGGCCGACCTTCACGCAGCTCCGTCGGCTCGCCCTGCGCGACGCCTGCCGGCAGGTCGCGCGGGGCCGCAGGTTCACCCGTGAGGCGCTGGCGGACTGGGGGTGGGACGGTCAGGACACCGCCGAGGACGCGGTCCTGGTCGTGTCCGAACTCGTCACCAACGCCAAACTGCACGCCGGCGGCTGCTACGAGCTGATGCTCCGCGCCGGAGACGTGCTGCGCGTCGAGGTCTACGACGGCCTGGGTGATCTCCCGCGACCGCTGCGCCCTTCGCGTTCGGCCCGCCCGGGCCGTCCCGGCGGGCACGGACTGCGCCTGGTGCACCGGCTCGCGGACCGCTGGGGTGTCCAGGCGGTGGGGCGCGGCAAGGTCGTCTGGGCCGAGATCGACGCCGAGCGCCTGCGAACGGGCCGACCCGGGCCCGCCTGAACCCGACGCGTCGGTCGGACGGGTTCAGGCGGGCCCGGGTCGGCCGGACGTGGTCGGCCTCACAGGGTCAGGCTCGCGGGGTCAGCTGTGCAGCAGTTCCTCGCGCAGGGAGCCCAGCGTGCGGGTGAGCAGGCGGGACACCTGCATCTGGGAGAGGCCGATCTCCTCGCCGATCTCCGCCTGGGTCATCTCCTGGCCGAAGCGCAGCTCCAGGATCTGGGTGGAGCGCTCGTCCAGGTCGGCGAGCAGGGGCGCGAGGGCCTGCCGGTCCTCCACCGCCTCCAGGGCCGGGTCGATGTCACCCATGGTCTCGGCGAGGCTGCGCGCGGCCGTGGACGCCTGAGGGCCACCGGCGGCGCTGTCCTGGGGCACGTCGAGGGACTGGGTGGAGTAGCCGTTCGCCGCGACCAGGCCCTGGCGGACCTCCTCCTCGGTGAGGTCCAGCCGCTCGGCGAGTTCCGCGGGGCTGGGCGCGCGGTCCGTCTCGGCGGTCAGCTCCTCCGTGGCCTTCGCCAGCTCCAGGCGCAGCTCCTGGAGCCGGCGCGGGACCCGCACGGCCCAGGTGGTGTCCCGGAAGTGGCGCTTGATCTCGCCCGTGATGTACGGCAGGGCGAGCGTGCTGAGCTGGGTGTTGCGCTCGGGGTCGTAGCGGTCGATGGCCTTGATCAGACCGATGACGCCGACCTGCACGATGTCCTCGTTCTCGGGGCCGCCGGGGCGGTCGCGGAACGGGCGGGCGGCGAACTGCACCAGTGAGATGTTCATCTCGATCAGGGTGTTGCGCACGTACTGGTACTCGCGGGTCCCCTCTTCGAGGCTCTGCAGCCGGTCGAAGAAGACACGGGTCAGCTCACGGGCGTCGCTGGTCGACAGTTCCCGCGGGCAGGGCACGTCCGGCAGCCCGCCGAGTGCGGGTGCTTCGCCGGTGCCACCGCCGGGGGCGGCGGTCGTCGGGATCGTCGTCGGGGTCATGGCCTCGGCCGTGGCCGTGAAGGTCATCGTCTTCGCTCCTTGGGCACGTGTGCTTGCGGTGCGGTGCGTCGCTCGAAAGCTCTGGTCAAGCGGAACTCTGCTTCCGCCTCCCCTGCACCCTGTCGGGGCAAGGGACGGACGTCAAGTAATACCGGAAAACCGGTTCGGGAATTGCATTTCGTGAGTCATCCCTCAAGAATGACCGTGTGGAGAGCGAGCACACGGGCCCCCGCCGCAACGGCTGGACCTTCCTGACGAACCATGCCCGGGTTCTGATCGCCATCGCGCGCGACCCGGGCATCCGGCTGCGCGACATCGCGGCGGAGTGCGGTCTGACCGAGCGCACCGTGCAGGCGATCGTCACGGACCTGCAGGCGGACGGGTACCTCAGCAGGACCCGGGACGGGCGGCGCAACCGCTACGTCGTCGCCTCCGGCGCGCGTTTCCGCCACCCGGCGGAGGCCGACCACGAGATCGCCGGGCTGCTCGCCTACCTGACCGGCCCCCTGCCCACACCGGCGGCGCCGTCCGCACCGTCCTCGCCGTCCTCGCCGGCCGCCGAGGTGGCGAACGACACACCCGGCCAGGGCGAGCCCCGCACCCCGGTGTAGCCCCGAGTCAGGGGCGTCCCAGGGACGGCCGTCCGAAGCGTACGGGGACCCCTGGCGAGTAGAGCACGCTCACCGGCGGCCCGGCCGGGGCGGGCAGGCCCGCGGCGGCCACCAGGTCCTCGTCGCAGTCGAGGAGCTCGGCGCGGTGCAGCGGCCAGCGCGGGTGCGCGTTCGGGACGTACAGCGGCCGGCCGAAGAGCTCCGTGTGCATGCCCCAGCGGGCGGTCAGGAAGTGCTCCAGGGCCGTCGGCTCCGCGATGGGCCCACCCACGCGCACGGCGATCCGGCTGTGGGCGCCGCGCGGGCCGGGCCGGCGCCGGCTGCTGGTGTACGTGACCGTGCCACCGCCGCGACGGACCGTCATCCGGGACCAGACGTACGGGAGCCGGAACGCCGCCCGGCCGATGGCCACCGGGAGCAGCCGGGAGGCGTCCAGCGAGCGGAAGACCACGGCGCGGCGGCCGCGGGCGTCGACGGAGTAGAGGCGGACGTTGGTCTCCGGGAAGGAGCCCAGGTAGGGGACACCGGGCAGGCGGAACCAGCCGACCTTGTGCATGCGGAAGGCGACCAGGCCGACGTACGTGACCCCGTCCAGGGTGTCCGGCACGGTGCCGGCCGGCAGCAGCGGGGCGACCTGGGCGGGGTCGGCGGCCCAGTGCAGGAAGGCCAGGTCGAGCCAGGACTGGGTGAGCAGCGGGCGGTCCACCGGGTGCGGCGGGTCGGCCGTCACCGGCTCCGGGACCGCGGCGGGCGGCGGCGTCTGACGCATTCGGCCAGTATTCCCCGCGCACCCCGCGCCGACGCCGGCGGCCCCCGGCGCCGTGCCCGTGTGTGCGTGGGGGGGGCGGCCGGCGACGGGGCGGTCCTGCCGGGCTTCGGGCTCAGGCGTCCACGGTCACGTTGACACCGGTCCCGCGTCGCGCGTCGGCTTCGGCTTCGGCTTCGGCTTCGGCTTCGGCTTCGGCTTCGGCTTCGGCTTCGGCGGGAGGAATCACCGGCACGCAGGGCTCCGCGCGGCGCGTGAGACGGCCGGCCAGCGGTTCGGTGTAGCGGGCGGTGAGCGGGCCGATGACGACGAGGAGCAGGACGTAGGCGGTGGCCAGCGGGCCGATCCTGGGTTCGACGCCCACGGCGAGACCGGCGATGACGATGGAGCCCTGCGGCGTCGACGCCCTCGCGGGTGCCGATCACGATGAGGACGTCCCCGCCCGCCAGCCGGAAGTCCGGCGCCGGCGACGGGATCGCCTCGGCGCGGCGGAGCACGGCGACGACGGACGCGCCGGACTCGGTGCGTATCCGGGTCTCCCCCAACACCCTCCCGTTCCAACGGGCATGCGAGGTCAGCTCGATCCGCTCGGCGACGAGCCCCAGGTCCGTGGTCGAGAGCAGGCCGGGGCTGTGGTGGGACGGCATCAGCGCGTCGATCAACGCGTCCGCCTCATCCGCGGTCAACCTCACCGCCGGCGCGGACGCGTCGGGATCGTCACGGTGGTACGCGTTCAGGGTCCGCGCCCCGTCCCGGTGGGCCACCACCGAGAGACGGCGGTGCTCACGGGTGGTCAGGTCGTAGCGCACGCCTATGCCCGGCAGCGGTGTCCTGCTCAGACGTGGAACGGGCACGGAAAACCCCCGGTGGGTGCGGTGACCGACGAAGGGGAGCCGCGAACTCTCCGCTCCTGCCGCCACTTTAGCGACGCTTCTTTCGCGTGGCCGGGGCCGGCGGTGCGGTGGAACGGTCGCACTCGCGGCGCCGAGCCCCCGCACCCGGTGGGGCATCATCTCCGAGAGCCCCGACGGCGGGGCATCGCGCGAAGGAGGCGTCGCATGGTCCAGTGGAAACGGATCAGCACGGGCATTCGTCCCGTACCCAGCCCTGCCGCGACCACCTCGGTCTGGGCAAAGGCGGGCGGCGCCGCCGTCGCCCTGGTCGCCGTGCTCAATCTCCTGGACGGACCCGACGACCCCACCGTCGACCTCCTGGCGCTCTCCCTCGCCGTGGCCGTGGTGAGTACGGGAGCCCGCCTCACCGCGGCCCCGGGGACCGCCCTGCTCTGCTGGCTCGTGCTCAACTTCTTCGCGACCGCGCCCGTCGGTGAGCTGAGCTGGGAGACCCCGTACGACGTCGTACGCCTCGTCTGCCTGCTCGCCGCGGCGGGCACGGGAACCGCCATCGCCCGCCTCATCCACGCGCGCGCCGCGCACCGCAGGCTCACGCCGTAGGCCGGCGCCGCTCGCAGCCGCGCATCAGCGGCGCGTCAGCCGGCGCGTCAGCCGGCGGGCGTGGCTCCGGAGGTCTTGCGCAGCACACCTATCTTGTCGATGCGGTGCTCGGGATTGCCCTGGGCGTCGCTCCAGAAGTTGCCCTCGGCGTGGTCCTCGGGCGTCGCGCAGGTCGAGATCGTGATCATGGCCTGGGTGGGAGCCGCCCCGGGCTTCCCGGGCACCGGGGCCCGCTGTTCGCCCAGTGAGGGCTCCGACCGGAAGGAGGTCTTGCGGGTCTCGGTGATCTCGTAGGTGTACACCACCTCCCCCACGGTCACCCGGACCGTGTCGCCCGGCGCGACGGTGGGCAGCCGCCCCAGCGGGCCACCGGCCGACAGGCGGTGCGCGGTGATCAGGAAATTGCCCACCTGCCCCGGCCCGACCCCGCCCCGCTTCCCGTACGGGCTGGCCGCCACACCGAGGTCCTGGATACGGGTTCCCGGCACGTCGTCGGTGGTGCCCTCGTACGGGACCACGCGCAGCCCGGTGATACCCGCGGCGGGTATGGACAGCGTGGACTCCACGGGCGCGGACGCGGGAGCGGCTGGGGGTGCGGGTGCGGCAGCGGGGGTGACCACCGCCGGAGGCGTGGCGGCCGCGGCGGGAGCGGACACCGCCGCACCGGCGGCCGTCGAGGGCGTGCACGCCACCAGCAGGGCGGTCGCGGCACCGGCCAGCACGGCGGGGACGGCTCGGTACGGGAACGGCAAGGACATGGGCATTTTCCCTGTCGGTCGATCGGCCGGGGCGGGCGGCGGGCGGGTGGACCCGATACGCCCGGCCAGAGTGACATACGGAGCAAGAGGTCCATAAGGGTCCGGCCCTGTGACCTCGCTCCCCACGGTCGGGGACACCGGTTCAGCCGATTCAACCGATTCGGAAGTCGCGGGAACTTCTTTCCGCCCCGCTGCGACTACCTCGCCGGAGGGAGCGCCGTCCCGGCTCCGGCACGGCCTGATCGGCGCCCCGTCCGTCTGGAACCGTGTACAAGAATCCGGAGTGACGATGACGGACCGGCACCAGTACCCGACCCTGGCGATCACCGCGCTGAAGCGGTGGGCGCCGCCGCCCGCTCTCGCCGGCTTCGTGGCGCTGCTCATAGTGATGTTCGGCGCCGCGTACGCGGTGGGGGCGAGCGCCGGCCCCGTGGCCCCGGGCATGCGGTCCACCGAGGTCGAGAGCCCCGGCTTCGTCGGAGACCTGGGACGGCCGCACGGGCACACCGGCGGTACGGGTGGCACGCGGTGACGGCCGAGCGGACCGAGGTGGTGGCCACCACCGATCTGGTGGTCGGCGGGATGACCTGCGCGGCCTGTGTCACCCGTGTCGAGAAGCGGCTGGCGAAGATCGAGGGTGTGAGCGCCACGGTCAACCTCGCCACCGGACGGGCCAGGGTGCTGCACCCGTCGTACGTGACGGCCGACGACCTCGTCGCGGTGGTCGAGCGGGCGGGCTACCGGGCCGAGGTACCGGCGCCGCCCGAGCCGGAGGAGGACCGGGCGCGTTCGGAGCGGACCGGAGGCTCCCCCGGCGGCGAGGAGGTGCGGCGGCTGCTGATCACCGCCCTGTTGTCCGTGCCGGTGCTGGTGCTGTCGATGGCGCCCGCCCTTCAGTTCCGCAACTGGCAGTGGCTGTGCTTCGTCCTGGCCGCGCCGGTCGCCGTCTGGGGCTCGCTGCCGTTCCACACCCGCGCGGTACGGGGGCTGCGGCACGCGGCGGCGACGATGGACACCCTGGTGTCGCTGGGCGTCGTCGCTTCCTTCTCCTGGTCGGCGTACGCGCTGTTCCTGGGCGGGGCGGGCGATCCGGGGATGCGGATGCCGTTCAGCCTGCTGCCCTCGGCCGGCGGCGGAGTGGCCCACATCTATCTGGAGGCGGCGGTCGGGGTCCCGCTGTTCGTGCTGACCGGACGCTTCCTCGAATCCCGGGCGCGCCGCGGCACAGGGGAGGCACTGCACTCGCTCGCCGGGCTGGCCGCCAAGGACGTGACCGTACGGGAGGACGGCCACGAACGGCTCGTCCCGATCGGGCAGTTGCGGGTGGGGCAGGAGTTCGTCGTCCGGCCGGGCGAGCGGGTCGCGACGGACGGGGTGGTGGCCTCCGGCGGTTCGGCCGTCGACCTTTCCCTGGTCACCGGTGAGAGCGAGCCCGTCGAGGTGGGCCCCGGCCAGGCGGTGGTCGGCGGTGCGATGAACGCGGGCGGTCTGCTGCTCGTCCGGGCCACCGCGGTCGGAGCGGACACCCAGCTCGCCCGGATCACCCGCATGGTCACCGAGGCGCAGGCCGGAAAGGCCCGGGCCCAGCGGCTGGCCGACACGGTGGCGGGAGTCTTCGTGCCGGTGGTGCTGGCGCTGGCCGTCACCGTTCTCGGCTTCTGGCTCGGTGCCGGGGCCGATCCGCAAGCAGCCGTCACGGCCTGTGTGGCCGTCCTGGTGGTGGCCTGTCCCTGTGCGCTGGGGCTGGCGACGCCCACCGCCCTGCTGACGGCCACGGGCCGGGGCGCGCAGCTGGGTCTGCTGGTCAGCGGCCCGCGGGCGCTGGAGACCCTGCGGCACGTCGACACCGTGATCCTCGACAAGACGGGCACGCTGACGACCGGCCACATGACCGTCGCGCGCGTGACCGCGGTACCGGACGGGATCGGCAGGGAGCGGGCCCTGTGGCTGGCCGCGGCGGTGGAACAGGGTTCCGAGCATCCGCTGGGCCGCGCCGTGGTCGCGTACTGCCGGCAGGAGCCGTACACCCGGCCGCCCGGCGAGGTGACCGATTTCCGAGCCACCGCGGGCATCGGGGTGACCGGGCTCGTGGAGGGCCACCGCGTGGAGGTCTGCGCCGCCGGTGCGGACCTGCATCCGTCACTGGACAGGGCCCTGGCCGAGGCGGAGGCGGCCGCGCACACTCCGGTCCTGGTCCGGGTGGACGGCGCCGACCAGGCCCTGATCGCCGTCGGGGACGTCCTGCGCCCCGGCAGCTACCGAGCCGTCGACCGGCTGCGGCGCCTGGGGGTGGAGCCGGTACTGGCCACCGGCGACCGCGAGGCCACCGCGTCCCGGGTCGCCACCGCGCTCGGCATCACGGACGTGCACGCGCACTGCTCGCCCGAGGACAAGGCGCGGCTCGTACGGGAGTTGCGCGGTCAGGGGCGCCGGGTCGCGGTGATCGGCGACGGGGTGAACGACGCCGGGGCCCTGGCCGGGGCCGATCTCGGCATCGCCATGGGGAGCGGAACGGACGTGGCCATCGGCGCGGCCGACGTCACGCTGGTACGCGGCGACATCGAGGCGGTAGCCGACGCCGTCGAGCTGGCCAGGCGGACCCTCGGGACGATCCGGACCAACCTCGTCTGGGCCTTCGGGTACAACGTGGTCACCGTGCCGCTCGCCGCGGTGGGGCTGCTCAACCCGATGGTGGCGGCCGCCGCGATGTCGGTGAGTTCCCTGATGGTGGTGGCCAACAGTCTCCGGTTGCGTACGTGGCAGCCGGCACCGCAATCACACCGGGCGGGTGCCCACAGCCGAACGAGAGGTACGGGGCGATGACGCGTTCACCTTCGGAGCGGTCCCCGGGCAGCTGGTTCCCGACCCGTCGACGCGCGCGCGAGGGGCTGCGCGCCGCGCTCGTCCCGGTGGTCGCCTGCTCGGTCGCGCTGGCCGGGCTGACGGCCTGGACCTCGTCCGGCGCCGCGGGCAGCCCACCACAGATCGCCGCCGGGAACGGTCGTGTCCTGCTGCCCCAGGGCAGCAGCCGGGAGACGGCCGCCTTCTTCGACATCACCAACATCGGTGGCTCGGAGGACCAGTTGACCGAGGTGACGTCACCCGGGGTCGAGGAGACACTGCTCAGCCGGCGCGAGCGCGCCGGGCTCGGGGCCGACCTCGTCCGGACGACGGATTCGGTGCGGGTGCCCGCGGGTGACACCGTCACCATGTCCCCCTTCGACCTGAGCGTCACGACCCGGACGAAGGAAATGGGCTGGCAGGCGGGCGACATGGTGCCGTTCGTCCTCCACTTCCGCTACAGCGCGCCGATCGAGGTGGTGGCGGTCGTGGTCCGGCCCGGCAGCTGACATCGGGTACCCGCAGGCGTTCCCGGAGCCGGCCTCTGCGATCGTGTGTCGCATGGCCGAACTGGTGGAGCAGGTCGATGAGCGGGACCGCGTGGTGGCGGTCGTGGACCGCGCGGAGGCGATCCGGGAGCGCCGGCTGCACCGCGTCGCGACGATCGTGTGCCGCGACGGCGACGGACGGATCCTCGTACACCGTCGACCGGACGACGCGTCCCGCTTCCCGGGGCAGTTCAACTGGATGCTCGGTGGCGCCGTCGAGGTCGGCGAGTCCTACGAGGAAGCGGCCGCCCGGGAACTCGCGGAGGAGCTCGGGGTGCGGGCCGCGCCGCGCTTCGTGTTCAAGTTCCTGTGCGACGGCGCGATCGGCCCCTACTGGCTGGGCCTTCACGAAGCCGTGGTCACGGCACCGGTTCGGCCCGATCCGGGGGAGGTCGTCTGGTTCGACTGGCTGACGGAGCCTGAGCTCGACGAGCTCGTGCGCGGCTCCGCGTTCGTCCCGGAAGCCCGCGAGGCGTTCGACCGGCATCGCGCCCTGGGTAGCGCGCGCCGCCCCTGAGTCGGGGGCGCCGAGTCGGGGGCGCCTTCGGCCCGGCGCACGGGTCGCCGGGGTGGTCCGCATCGATCCGGTCCGACCGGGTAGTCGCGCGAGGACAGCACGACCGTCGTACGGTCCGCCGCGTACCGCGTGACACCGCGTGGCGGACGGTCGGCGCCGTGACCGCTACCGAGCCGAGGTGTTCCCCATGCACGCCCTTCCCGACGACCCGGTACCGCCCAACCCCACGCCGGCGCCCGGGCCCGGCCCCGGGCCGGGGCCCGGTCCGCTTCCGGGGCCCGTTCCCGGTCCCGGCGGCCCCGATCCCGTACCTCCGGAGCCGCCCCGGCCCGAACCCGACCCCTGGCCGGAGCCCGCCCCCGGGCCCGATCCGCTGCCTCCGCCCGGTCCGCTGCCCGGGCCGGTACCGGCTCCCGCACCGGTGTCCGCCCCCAGGGGCTGAGAAGCGCGGACCGCTCGCCCGCCCGTTCGCTCACGAAGAGTGACGTACTGCCACGGCATGCACAGCTTCAACCCGCCGGTAGGGGGTATGTGGCTTGAGGGAACTCCCCGAGGAGGCGACATGCCCGCCACTCTCCGTACCGAGGTCGGCTCCGCGTCGCTGCGGGACGTTCGCGAGATCCGCGATCCGCAGTCCGTGAGCACCGCAGAGGCACACGACCTGTCGGTCACCCTCTTCCGCCGGCTGCGTGAACTGGACGAGGGGACCGCAGAGTACTCGTACGTGCGCAACACCCTGGTCGAACTGAATCTGAGCATGGTCAAGTACGCGGCCACGCGCGTCCGCCACGTCGGCGCACCGTGGGAAGACGTCATACAGGTCGGCACGATCGGCCTGATCAAGGCCATCAACAGGTTCGATCCGGAGCGCGGGTTCGAGTTCATGTCGTTCGCCCTGCCCACCATCGTGGGAGAGATCAAGCGGTACTTCCGCGACACGACCTGGGCCGTCCGCGTACCGCGCCGGCTGCAGGAGTTGCGCATCGACCTGGCCAAGGCGAACGACGCCCTGGAGCAGGAGCTGGGTCACGCTCCGCGGGCGCAGGAGCTCGCCGACCGGCTGGACATCACGGTGGAGGAGGTCTGCGAGGGCCGGCTCGCGGCCAACGGCTTCAGCAGCCTGTCCCTCGACGTCCCCATGACGGCGGAGGACGACGAGCCGCCCGGTGTTTCGGCGCGCAGCCTCGGTGTCGAGGAGAGCGGGTACGAGACGGTCGAGGACTTGGAATCGCTGAAACCGCTGATGGGAGAGCTGTCCGAACGGGACCGGACGATACTCGCCCTGCGTTTCGGGGAGGAGCTGACCCAGGCCGAGATCGGCGAGCGCCTGGGCATGTCCCAGATGCACGTGTCCCGGCTGCTGGCCCGGATCCTGGGCCGACTGCGGGAGGGGCTGCTCGCCGAGGAGCCGCGGACCGAGGTGGCATGAGACGGTCCCCTTCCGCACGGGACGGACAGGCATATCGCGCTGGAACCCGGGCAGGTGCAGCAGTGCACGACGGAAGGGTGATGCCGGATGGTCCCGGAAGCGAAGAGCGAACGCTTCACCGTCGCGGTCCAGGCCGTGGACGGAGCCGTTGTCCTCGCGCTCGCGGGGGAACTGGACCACGACACGGCGCAGCCGCTGAGGGATGCGCTGGACGGGGCACTCGCCCCGGGGCGTCGGCTGCTGGTCGATCTGGCAGGGCTCGGATTCTGTGATTCCACCGGGCTGAACGTGCTGCTGAACACGCGCCTCGCGGCTCAGGAGACGGGGGCCACCCTGGAGCTGGTCGGCCTGCACGGACCCGTCGCCCGTATGTTCCGGATCACCGGTGCGGACGGCGTGTTCCCCGTCCACTCCGATGTGGGGGAAGCCCTGAGGACGACACGCGGCGGAGGAGCCTGAGCGTCATGGAGCAGCCCGGGCCGTCAGACCGGACCTGGAGCCTGATCCTGTCCGGAACCACCGACGTCGTCTCGCGCAGCCGTGACTTCGCCCGCCAGGCGCTCACCGCCTGGCACTGGCTCCCGGGAACGGGTGAGATCGCCCGGGAGACCGCCGAGGACGTGCTCCTGCTGGTGTCGGAGGTGGTGGCCAACGCCTGCCTGCACGGCGGAGGGCCCCGCGCGCTCGTCCTGGACTGCTCGGCCGAGCGGCTACGGATCGAGGTCACGGACGGCAACCCGGCCCCGCCGGTACGCGTGCCGGCGCACGGTCCCGGCGACCGGGGACAGCCGGGCGGTCACGGGCTGCTGATCGTGGAGCGTCTGGCCCGGGACTGGGGCTCCGAACCGGGGGTGGACGGCAAGCGGGTGTGGTGCGAGGTGCCGTGCCCCCCGGGGATCCGCGTTCCCGGATGACGGCGGCGAACCGGGCGGCGGCCGCCGACCGGCGGCGAACCGGACGATCGTGGACCCGACGCTCCCGGGATGTCCCGGTCCGCACCACGTGTCACAGTGATTGCGGAGGCGTCCATGGACGATGCGCGACAACGCCCTGAGCTGGGCGAGGAGGCGCTGCGGCGGCTCCTGGACGGGCTGACGGCCGTCCGCGACGGAGACTTCACCACCCGGCTGCCGGCCGACTCCGAGGGCCTCCTGGGCGAGATCGCCACGGTCTACAACGGCATGGTCGAGCAGCTGTCCCTGGTCACGTCGGAGGTGACCCGGGTGGCCCGCGAGGTCGGCGGCCAGGGACTGCTCGGCGGGCACGCACAAGTACACCGGGTGAGCGGCATCTGGCAGGAACTGGCCACCGGAGTCAACACCATGGCCGACAACCTCACCTCCCAGGTCCGCTCGATCGCCCAGGTCGCCACCGCCGTCGCGGGCGGCGACCTCACGCGCAAGATCCGGGTGGACGCGAGTGGCGAGATCCTGGAACTGAAGGAGACCATCAACACGATGGTCGACCGGCTCTCGTCCTTCGCCGAGGAGGTCACGCGCGTCGCCCGCGAGGTCGGCACGGAGGGCAAGTTGGGGGGCCAGGCCACCGTGCAGGGCGTCTCCGGCACCTGGAAGGACCTGACCGACAACGTCAACTCCATGGCCGACAACCTGACCAATCAGGTGCGCAACATCGCCCAGGTGACCACGGCGGTCGCCCAGGGCGATCTCACGCGCAAGATCGACGTTTCGGCCCGGGGCGAGATCCTGGAACTCAAGACCACCATCAACACCATGGTCGACCAGCTGTCCTCCTTCGCCGCCGAGGTCACCCGCGTCGCCCGCGAGGTCGGCAGCGAGGGCAAGCTGGGCGGCCAGGCCGAGGTCGAGGGCGTCTCCGGCACCTGGAAACGGCTCACCGAGAACGTCAACGAGCTGGCCGGCAACCTGACCCGCCAGGTGCGCGCCATCGCGGCGGTGACCAGTGCCGTGGCCGAGGGCGACCTCACCCGGTCGATCACGGTCGAGGCCCCGGGGGAGGTCGGGGATCTGAAGGACAACATCAACGCGATGGTCGAGTCGCTGCGCATGACCACCCGCGCCAACCAGGAACAGGACTGGCTCAAGACCAATCTCGCCCGGGTCTCGGCCCTGATCCAGGGAACCCGCGACCTCACCGACCTGGCGCAACTGATCATGAACGAGGTACCACCGCTGGTGAACGCCCAGTACGGCGCCTTCTTCCTCGCCGAGGACGACCAGGAAGGCAGGTTCCTGATCATGCGGGCCGCCTACGGGATGCCGGACGACCCCGCCGCTCCCCCGCGCCGTTTCCGCTTCGGCCAGTCGCTGGTCGGGCAGGCCGCCGGCGGGCGTCGCACCCTCACCGTGGAGGGGGTGCCGCCCGGGTACGCCACCATCGCCTCCGGTGCCGGCGCCGCCGAGCCGGCCGTCCTCGTCGTCCTGCCGATCGTGGTGGAGGGCCAGGCCCTGGGCGCTGTCGAACTGGCCTCGCTCGCCCCGTTCTCCCCCATCCACCGGGACTTCCTCGACCATTTCATCGAGGCCATCGGCGTGAGTGTCAATGCGCTGATCGCCAATGCCCGTACGGACGAGCTGCTGGAGCGGTCGCAGAGCCTGACGGCCGAACTGAGTTCACGGTCCCAGGAACTCCAGTCCCGACAGGGCGAGTTGCAGCGATCCAATGCCGAGCTCGAGGAGAAGGCGGCCCTGCTGGCCGACCGGAACCGGGACATCGAACGCAAGAACCTGGAGATCGAGCAGGCGCGGCGGGAACTCGAAGTGCGGGCCCAGCAGCTGTCGCGGACCTCCATGTACAAGTCGGAGTTCCTGGCCAACATGAGCCACGAACTGCGCACTCCGCTCAACAGCCTGCTGATCCTGGCCCAGTTGCTGTCGCGCAATCCGGACGGGAACCTCACCGACAAACAGGTCGACTACGCCGAGGTCATCCACTCCGCCGGTTCCGACCTGCTCCAGCTGATCAACGACATCCTCGACCTCTCCAAGGTCGAGGCGGGCAAGATGGACCTGCACCCCGAGGTCTTCCCGCTCCAGCAGCTCCTGTCCTCCCTCGACGCCACCTTCCGGCCCGTCGCGGCCGCCCGCGACCTGGAGTTGCGGGTCGTCACCGGGGGCGGACTGCCCGACGTCCTGTTCACCGACCAGGCCCGGCTACGCCAGGTACTGCGCAATCTGGTCGCCAACGCGGTGAAGTTCACCGAGCAGGGGCACGTGGAGCTACGGGTGGACCGGGCGACCACGACCGAGCTGCCGCCCGCGCTGGGCCAGGGCGATGCGCCCGTCGCGGCCTTCCGGGTGTCCGACACGGGCATCGGCATCCCCGAGGACCGGTTGGAGACCGTCTTCAACGCCTTCCAGCAGGGCGACGGCACCACCAGCCGCCACTACGGAGGTACGGGGCTGGGCCTGTCCATCAGCAGAGAGGTGGCCCACCTGCTGGGCGGCCTGATCGAAGCCCGGTCCACGCCGGGGGAAGGCAGCGTCTTCACCCTCTTCCTTCCGCTCCGGACGCCGGAGCAGGCCGCACTGCGGTCCGCGGCGCCGCCGAGGACCTCCGACACGGATACCCCCGACGCCCCGGTGGACGGCGCGGCGGCTCCCCGTCCGCTCCCGCACCCGCCCGCCGACGTGCCGCAAGGCTCCGTACCGGCCGAACCGCTTCCCGAGGAGCCCGCGGTGGCACCCGGCCCCACCGTTCTCGTCGTGGACGACGACGCCCGCAACGTCTTCGCGCTCACGGAGGTACTCCGGCGCGAGGGCATGCGGGTCCTGCGGGCCGAGGACGGCCGCACCGGCATGGAGCTCCTGGCCGAGCACGACGACGTGGACCTCGTCCTGATGGACGTGATGATGGCGGGCATGGACGGCTACGCCACCACGGCCGCCATCCGCGCGCTGCCCGGTTACACGAACGTCCCGATCGTCGCCGTCACCGCCCAGGCCATGCCGGGGGACCGTGAGAAGGCGCTGGCCGCCGGGGCGGACGACTACGTCACCAAGCCGGTCGACGCGGACGACCTGGCCGCGCGCATCCACACCTGGCTGACGTGAGGCGGGCTCGCGGTGGTCGGCACCGCGCCCTGATCCGCCCTGACCGACAGGACACCCCCTACCGCAGGACCCGGACGAGCACCAGGCTCGTGTCGTCGTCCGTGTCCCCGCGCACCTCCGCGAGCAGCCTGTCGGCCATGTCGTCGAGTTCGGCGCCCGCGTGCCTCTCCACGATCCGGGTGAGCCGCTCCATCCCGTCGTCCAGGGAGCTGTGGTGCCGCTCGACGAGCCCGTCCGTGTAGAAGACCAACAGGTCACCGGCCCGCAGCGTCGTCACCGTCTCCGTGTAGACGACCGAGGGCACCGCGCCCAGCAGCAGGTCCCGGGGCGTGTCGAGCAGCACCGCCCGGCCCTCCCTGAGCAGGATCAGCGGCAGGTGGCCGGCGCTGGACCAGCGCAGGACCCGGTCGTGCGGGTCGTAGTGGGCGCAGACCGCGGTGGCCGTGGACTGCCGCGGGTCCGCGAACGCGACCCCGTTGAGCCACCCCATCAGTTGCCCGGCGGAGCCACCGGTGAAGGCGAGGCCCCGCAGGGCGTTGCGCAGCGCCACCATGGTGGTCGCCGCGCCGACCCCGTGCCCGGCGATGTCGCCGACCACCAGCATCACCCGGTCCTCGGGCAGCGGCAGTACCTCGTACCAGTCGCCGCCCACCCGGTAGTCCTGGGCGGCGGGCCGGTAGCGGGCGGTGACGAGGAGCCCGGGGAGCCGGATCGAGGCCGGTACCTCGGGCAGGATGGCCTTCTGGAGCTGGAGGACGAACCGGTGGCGCGCCGCGGCCTGCGCCTGCGCGGCTGTGAGCTGGTCGTACGTGGCGCCGAGGGCCAGTTCGGTGCGGTGCTGGGCGGAGACGTCCTGGAAGACCCCGGTGACCGCCACGGTGACCGGCCCCTTCAGGAGCGGTTCCGCGCTGATCCGCACGTGGCGCATGCCGCCGTCGTCCCGGATCACCCGGATCAGGGTGTGCGCACCCTCCTGACGTACGGTCAGAGCCTCCAGGAGCGCGGCCAGTTGTCCCTTGTCGTCCCGGTGGGTCCGGGACATCAGGTCGCGCAGCGGGACGCCGGGGCCGCCCCGTTCCATTCCGAAGATCGAGTAGGCGCGTTCGCCCCAGCGCGACACCCCGCTGACGAGATCGTCCTCGAACAGGGCGAGGTGGTCCAGCCGGTCCAGCACCGAGGGCAGCAGCAGGCCGGGGTCGTCGGAGGTGTGCCAGAGGACGACGGCCCGCTCCGGACCGAGCGGCAGTGTCCGTACGTCGATCAGCGCCCCGGCGCCCTGGTTCGCGATCCGGTCCACCCGGCGCGGAGCGGCTGTGGTGCGCGCCTCGTCGATCAGGCGCACCAGGTCCATGCAGTGCGCGGGCAGCACCTCGGCCAGGTGGCGCCCGGCGGGCTGCGGCACGCCGGCGAGCTGCCGCGCCGCGGCCGGGTTGGCATGGGCGATGAGCCAGTCGGGGCCGTCCGGCCCCTCGGTGCGGGTGAGCGCGAGCGCCGCGTCGGTGAGGCAGTCCAGCAGGATCCGGAGCATCAGCGGGTCGCCGAAGCCGTCCGGATCCGGCGCGGCGTCCAGGACCCTCACCGCGTTGTCGGCGACCGCTTCCACTTCCTTGCGCATGGGTGGGTCGAAAGCCACCGGCCCCGACCAGCAGGCCAGCAGGACGCCGACGACGCCGCCCCGGTCCAGCAGGGGGAGAACGGCCCGCCCGGCGTCGGGCACCGGTCCGGGCAGCGGATCTCCGTCCGGTGGGCCGTGGGGCAGCCAGCCGGGCTCACCCGTGTCCAGTGCGCCGCGCAGGGCGCCGTTCACGTGGGCGGGCACCCATTGCCAGTGGGTGGACTGCAGGTCGTTCCCGCCGGCGTGCGCGGCCAGCTCCAGGCAGTCCGTGGCGGTTCTGCGCCACAGCCACACCGCTTGTACGCCGAGGTGGCTCAGACCGCCGTGCAGCAGTGCTTCGGCGGCCTGGCCGGCGGCCGAGGCCACGCCCAGTGCGGCATCGGTCCGTCGTAGCCGGCGCGCCGTTGCCGGGTGATCCTCGGCGGCGGGCGGACGGGGGGCCGCGTCGGTGGACCCGGCGGCCGCGTTCACGATGTCCGCGGCGACGTCGGGCGCACCGACGCCCGTGCTCGCGGCCAGCCGGCTCAGGTGGGCGGCCGCCGCGGAGGGGGGTGCGGAGAGCTGGGCGACCAGGATCCCGGTCGCCAGATCGAGCAGGTGACGATCCGCGCGCTCGGCCCGGAGCTCGGCGATCTCGTCGGTCAGGGCTCGTACGGCTCGCCGGAGGCCGCTGGGATCGGGGGGAGGCCGGGTGGCCGGTCCGTCGGCGGGGACGTCCATGTCGGCTCCGGTGGGCCGGGGGGACGGCGCCGACCGCGTAAGGAAGAGATCCGGATCGAGTCTACTCGGGCATGCACCCCGGCGCGGGACGGCCGGGGTGCATGCCCGAGGACTCACCACGCGTGGGGCCGTCGGCCCCGGCCACACTGAATGGCTCGCCGAATCGCTCACACCACCCGGGCCCGGCCCCGCCCGTCATCACGCGCCGCACGCCCACGATCACGGGGACTGCGCGTCACACACCCGGCACGGCGCGCACGCTCACCCGCGAGGCGGGCTCCTGGTGACCGCCGCTCGCGATCATGCGTACGTCGCCCTGGTCGCTGATCTCCGCCTGCACGATTCCGGTGTCGTCGGCGTAGATCGGGTGGCCGCCGGGACCGGTCCGGTCGGTGCGGTGCACGAGGACCGATTCCTCGCCACCGGGTGCCGCATGGTCAGGAACGGCGAATACCAGTTCGTACCTGCTGTCCCGTCCCATTCCGGCCTCCTTCGAACGAAAACCCCTTAGGCGTTCATTATCGGACACACCCATCGGGCCGCGCGCTCCCGACCGTGATCCGGGGGAGGAACCTTCAACGGGAACAACGGCCCGCCCGCACTCAGGGTTCCGGCCCTCCATGTGATCTTCCCCCACCCCTGCGCACCTTCCCGGCACGCCTCTCACCTGCGCATACTCCAGGACCCGCCACGCCCCGAACCACCGAGGGCAATGGCCGATCGGATGGAGTTGATCAATCAGATGACGTCGCAAACAGTCCCGGCGGCCGCTTCGGGCACTTGGGTGCTGGGTGACCTCACGGTCAACCGGATGGGCTTCGGCGCCATGCGCCTGACCGGCAGCGCGGCCTTCCACGACGGCACCCCCAGCGACCGCGGCCGGGCGATCGCCGTCCTGCGCCGTGCGGTCGAACTCGGCGTCGACCACATCGACACCGCCGCGTTCTACTTCTCCCGGCTGCGTTCGGCCAACGAGCTGATCAACTCGGCCTTGGCCCCGTACGCGGACGACCTCGTCATCTCCACCAAGGTCGGCCCCGCCCGGGACGCCTGCGGCGGGTGGGCCGAGTCGGCCCGACCCGAGGAACTGCGCGGACAGGTCGAGGAGAACCTGCGCCAGCTCGGCCGGGACCACCTCGACGTGGTCAACTTCCGCGTCATGGGCCAGGAGTCCATCAGCGAGCACTTCGGGGCCCTGTCCGAGCTGCGCGACGCCGGACTGGTCCGCCACCTCGGCATCTCCAACGCCCGCCCGGAACACCTGGCCCAGGCCGAGGCGATCGCGCCGGTGGTGTGCGTGCAGAACCGCTACGGACTCGACGCGCCCGACCGGACCGGAATGCTCCATGCCTGCGCGGAACGCGGCATCGCCTTCGTCCCCTTCTTCTCCATCGCGGGAGAGGGACGCGAGGCCGGTGCCCTCCGCGGCGAGCACGACGAGGTCCGCACCGTCGCCCGGGCGCACGGAGCGTCACCGGCGCAGGTGCGACTCGCCTGGATCCTGGGGCAGGGCTCCCACGTACTGGCCATCCCCGGGACCGGCAACCCGGATCACCTCGCCGACAACGTGGCGGCGGGCGCACTGCGACTGACGCGGGACGAGCTCCAGCTCCTCGATTCGATCGGCCGCTCCGCGTCCTGAGGCCGGCGGTGAGCACGGTGGCGGCCCCTGACGACCTCCGGGGGCCCGCGCGACAGAACATCAGAACCCTTCACGTGCACGTGTCCGAAGAAACGGTCGGAGCGGCCGTTACAGGGCTCTGAACCCGTTCGGCGCAGAGCGGGAGCGGTTCGCGGGGACGGCACGTACCGAGGGGAAGGCCTCCGTCTCCGGGCCCCCCAAGGCTTGTTGGGCGCACCCCCGCCGCTCGCGTCAGCACGACATTGACATGTGTCCGATACACGGGAGAGTCACCGATACATCCGCATTCTGCAACACGCCCCGAATTAGTGGCTTTTGGTGGTGGTTGGGGGCCAGAGTGTGGCTCCTCGGCAGGACGCCGGGAACTGTTCAAGGCCCACTCGCCCCGCACGAGGCGGGCCGGGCTGCTGTCTGTTGAAGGGGTCATCTTCATGTCTGCTTCTCTCACCACCCGCCGGTTCGTCGCCGCGTTCCTGGCCGCGGGCGCCCTCGTCGGTGCCGCCGCCCTCCCGGCCTCCGCCGACGACCACCGGCGCGACCACCGGGCTCCGCAGTCCTCGATCGTCATCAGCGACGTCCAGTACGGGACCGCCGGCCGCGACCGCTCCGACCGTGCGCTGAACCGCGAGTGGGTCGAGGTCAAGAACACCGGGCGCAAGAGCGTCAACCTGCGCGGCTTCACCCTCACCGACCGGCAGGGCAACCGCTACCGCTTCGCCGACTTCCGCCTGGACGGCCGGTCCAGCGTGAAGGTCCACACCGGCCAGGGCCGCGACACCCGCCACGACGTCTACCAGGACCGCCGCCACCAGATCTGGGACGAGCGCGACACCGCCACCCTGCGCGACAACCGTGGCAACGTCCTCGACAGCGACTCCTGGAACGGCCGCCGGCACCACCGCAACGGCTGATCCTGACGGTTCGCCCGCTTGACGCGCGCCCGCACCCCCCGCAAGGGGGGTGCGGGCGCGCCGCGATATAGGGCGGCGATTGTCAGAGGGGGATGGCAGGATCGACGGCGGTGATCCGACCACCTACAGGGGGCAGGGATGGGGAACACGACGTTCGAGTGGCCGCGTGGCGCGGAGGCACGGGACACGGAGGCGCTGGAGCTGTGGCTCGCCGTGCACGGCTGGGAGGTCGACCCGACGGTGTTCATGGCCGGCGGACTCGGCCCGGCCGTGCAGGTGCAGCCGATCGGCGGGGCGTGCCAGGACGGGGAGCCCGGGCTGCTGATCCTGCCGGGGGAAACCGTGGAGTACGCGCGGGACCGGATACGGATCGCACCCCGGTCCACCGTTCCGGCCGCCTGCGGAGCCTCGTAGCCCCGGGCCGGGACCTCCTCAGTCGTCGAGCAGTCGCCACGCGGCGAGGGCCAGGGAGGCCCGGATCAGCCCGGCGGGTTCGGTGATGTCGATGCCCAGGGCCTTGCCGATCTGGTCGAGCCGGCGGGCGACGCTGCTGTGGTGCAGGTGCAGGAGGTCGGCGGCCCGGCGCAGGGAGCCGGTGGCGCAGTAGGCGTCCAGGGTCTCCAGGTCTTCGGGGTGGGCGGCGGCGACCCGGGCGATGCCCGAGACGTCCGCATTGCCGCGCACGACGTCCGGCGAGACCTGGGCGAGCAGCGCCGACGCGCCCAACTCGTCGTGGTGGACGACCGGTCGGCGTGCGGTGGTGAAGCGGAGGGCGGTCCGGGCCTGCGCCCAGGACCGGGCCGGGCCGTCGGCGGCGCCGATGCCCGCGCGCACGCCTTCCGGGATCCGGGCGGCGTCGACGGTGGTGGCCAGGACGACGCCCACGTCGCCGAGGGACGCCGCCTTGACGAGGTGGCCGGGACAGAGCAGGGAGCCGATCCGGTCGAGCGGGAGCCGTGCCCGTACGGCGATGACGTGGACCGGCAGGTCGGCGGGGAAGCCCAGGAGGCGCAGGGCCCGGGCTCCGGCCGCTTCGTCGGTGTCGGGGCTGATCGCCAGTTCGACGAGGGCGGGGTCCGCCATGGTGGTGCGCGCCGGGCCGTACCGTTCGACGGCCGCCGCCGCGGTGATGGCGAACCGGTCGAGGAGGACTTCGTCGAGCGGACCCGGCGGACCCGGGCGTTCCAGCCACACGGTGCCGATCTCCTCCTCGTCGAGGGTGAGCGGCGCGGTGGTGGACGCGGGTGCGGTCGGGCCCGGGGCCGGCGCGCCGTCGGCCGCGACGCGGATCATCCGTCCCGTGCCGTGGAGCCGGATCCCGGCCACGCACTCGGCCAGGCCCGCCGAGGAGCGGGCGAGCGCCGGGAGGTCCACCCGCCTGCGCGTCAGCGTGTCGTAGAACGCGATGATGCGGATCGCGCCGTCGACGTACGGATCCAGTCCTGACAGCCGTACGGCCAGTGCCTCCATGCCAGGAGGATAGGCCGCCCCGGCGGGGAGCAGAAGCGCCGATCGGCGCGCGATCCGGGCACGGCGGCCGACAGTTGGCGCACGCCCCGGGGCTCGCGGCGTCCGCCCGTCGGGGCGACTGTCGGTGGCGTGCGTCACAGTGGAAGGGATGCCGATGTCCGCGCGAGCGAGGTGACCCCGTGACGTACGCGATCCGGGCCGAGGGCCTGGCCAAGCGATTCAAGGAGACCCGCGCGCTGAACGGGGGGGATCTGGAGGTCCCGGCGGGTACGGTGCTCGGCCTGCTCGGTCCCAACGGTGCGGGCAAGACCACCGCGGTGCGCATCTTCGCCACGCCGCTGCGGCCGGACGCGGGGCGCGCCGAGGTGGGCGGGTACGACGTGGTGCGGGAGGCGGGGCGGGTATCGCCGTCGGGGAACTCGCTCTGCGTCGTTCGTCCCTCGACGAGGTGTTCATCGCCCTGACCGGCCACCGTGCCGAGCCCGTAGCCGCCGCGCAGGGCGACTCCGACACCGGCAGCACCGACTCCGGGTCCGGGTCCGGGTCCGGGTCCGGGTCTGATGACGATGCCGATGGTCGGTACGCGCAGGCAGGGAGTCCGTCATGACCGGCACGACCCTCACGGACGGCCTGGGCCACGGCGGCCGGGTGCGGCTGCCGGCGGCCCTGCGGCAGACCGCCACCATGGCATGGCGCAGTCTGGTCTCGGTGAAGCACAACCCGCTGGAACTCGTCGACTACAGCATCACGCCGATCATGTTCGTGTTCCTGTTCACCTACGTCTTCGGCGGGCAGATGGCGGGCTCCCCTCAGGAGTACCTCCAGTACGCGCTCGCGGGGATCATCGTTCAGAACACGCTGTTCATGAGCATGTATACCGCCATGTCGTTGAACACCGACCTGACCAAGGGCGTGTTCGACCGGCTCCGTAGCCTGCCGATCGCCCGTTCGGCTCCGTTGTTCGGGCGGATCGTGGCCGATCTGGCGAAACAGCTGTGGGCCATGCTCCTGATGATCGCGTTGGGCACGCTGCCGGGCTTCCAGATCACCGGTGGTCCGGCGGGCTTCGTCGGCGCGACGCTGCTGCTGCTGACGTTCGCCGCGGCCGTCTCGTGGACCGCGGTGCTGATCGGGATGATGGCCGCGGACGTGGAGAAGGTGCAGGTCTTCGCCTTCACCTTCATCTTCCCCCTCACCTTCACGAGCAGCGCGTTCGTGGAGGTCGACACCATGCCCGGGTGGCTCCAGGCATGGGTCGAGGTCAATCCCGTGACCCAGCTGTCGGACGCGTTCCGCGGGTTGCTGCTCGGCACTCCGGCGGGCGCGCCCATCTTCTGGTCGCTGGTGTGGGCGGCGGGCGTCACCGCGGTCTTCATGCCGCCGGCCATGCGCGCCTACCGCTCCGACAACCGCTGAGCCGGGCTCAGTAGGTGACGACGATCCGGCGTGCCGGGCCGTCCACCCGGATGCGGCCGCCGACGGGGATCACGACCTGCGGGTCGGTGTGGCCGAGCTCGACGTCGAACACCACCATGGTGTCGGGCGCGTACTCGCGGAGGGCCCGCAGGACGGCCTCGCGCTGTTGCCGGCGGAAGTCCGCCTTGGCCCGGGCGTCGAGCCGGTTCTCGAACGACCAGCTCTTGGCCCTGCCCATGAGCAGCGCGGGGAACTGGCGCAGCAGCCCGCGTTCGCCCAGGCCGCGCAGGATCCGGTAGACCTCTTCGGCGGGCGGCATTTCCTCGGAGGTCTCCAGGAACAGCACGTTGCCGGCGTACGAGTCGACCGGTCCGGCCACGCGGTCGGCCATCAGCAGCCAGGAGATGATCTCCAGGTTGCCGCCCCAGCTGATGCCTTCGACGACCCGGTCGGCGTTGTGCCAGGACCAGCCGTCGGCGGGTTCCATCTGCGGCTCGGACTCGAAGGTGTGCGGGTCCTCCCAGGGGCTGTTCACGTCCCCGTAGCTGCTCGCCGGGGTGAGTTCGTACTCGCCCGAGGTGAAGAGCGCTGCCCGGAGGGAGTCGGCGGTCGTCGGGTGCATCGCGCCGGGCCGCCCGAATCCGACCATGACCGATCCGCCGTGGTAGCCGACGATGCCCAAGTCCCGCAGGAACAGCAGCAGGTTGGTGTTGTCGCTGTAGCCGAGGAACGGCTTGGGGTTGGCGCGCAGGAGGTCGCGGTCGAGGTGGGGAAGGACGGTGATCTGGTCGTCTCCCCCGATGCTGGCGATCACCGCTTTGATGTCGGGGTCCGCGAACGCCGCGTGGATGTCCGCCGCGCGTGCCTCGGGCGTCGCACCCATCGTCCGGGTCGTCGGGTATTCCACCGCCTTCAGTCCGAAGTCGTCCTGGAGTCGGCTCAGCCCCAACTCGTAGGGCAGCGGAAACAGGCCGGGAAGGCCCGATGAGGGCGAGAGTACGGCGACCAGGTCTCCGGGGCGGGGCTTCGCGGGATAGCGGGGGTTCTTCATCCGATGATCATAGAAGTCGGCGGATCCGGCCTTGCGCCGATTATCCGGGGCGGGCCCGCGCCGGCGTCGCAGACCGGCGTGTCGGGCGCGCCCATATGGCAATCATTCAGCCCTATGATCTCGAATCGAAAGCAAAATCGAGACAAATCAAACTGTGTCCCGCGCTGTTCGGCGGATCCCGTCGGAGAAAACTGGTCCGCCGTCAGAGCCATGACGCATTCGACCGAGAACAGGACCCCGACCACTGATCTGACTGTTACCTGCCAACCGATTGCGGAGGTGTCACGATGTCCTGCTTCAGGACCGACTTCCGAAAGGCCCCCAAGGGCCTTCTCCCCCCGTGTTGTTGCCCCAGAGCCCGCGCCGCCCTCTCCCTGCTGCTCCTGACGGCCGCCGCGCTGACCGGCCCTGCGGCCCCGGCGCACGCCGCCGCCCCGTATGGCGCCAAAGCCGTCGCGGTGGCCGCTTCCAAACAGGGCTCGCCGTATGCCTACGGCGCCACGGGCCCCAAACGCTTCGACTGCTCGGGCCTCACCCTCTACGCCTTCAAGAAGGCGGGCAAACGGCTTCCACGCACCGCCGAGCAGCAGTACGAGCACACCCGCCACATCCCCGAGGCCGATCGCGCGGCCGGGGACCTGGTCTTCTTCCCCAGCGGCGCGACCATGACCCACGTCGGGATCTACGCCGGCGACGACCGGATCTGGCATGCTCCACGCCCCGGCACCCGGGTGCGGCTGGAGCGGATCTGGAGCACAGCGGTCCGCTACGGGCGGGCCACCTGATCGGGCGCCCGGCCGGTCCGGCTCCGGCGATCCTGGTCTCCCGCCGCCACAGCGGCCGGACCCGGGTCCGCGGGCAGCCTGCGGACCGCCCGCACGCTCGGGGCGAGCAGCAGCACCAGGCTCGCCAAGGTCATCAGTACGGCACTCCAGAGGAGGACGGACTCCGTACCGAGAGAGGTGGCCGCGGCGCCCACGACGAGGTAGCCCAGTGGCACGGACATGAGTTCGCCGGCCGAGCTGAGGGAGCTGACCCGACCGAGCACCTCGGTCGGGAGCTGTTCCTGCACGGCTGTGTTCCAGCAGACGATCGCGATGTCCAGACCGATGCCCGCCATGGCGGCCGCCCCGGCCAGCACGGCCAGCGGCGCGCCCCAGGCGAGTGCGAGGAAGGGAAGCGCGAGAGGCAGGTTGGCGCACACGCACACGACCATGATCCTGGACGGCTTCCATTTGAGTGAAACGATCCCGCCCAGGAGCAGGCCTGCCGCGAAGGCCCCCTGGACGACTCCCCATGAAGGAGCACCCAGATGACTGTTCCCGGCCATCACAGGACCGAGGAGCTGATATCCGCCGAGCCAGAGGGCGACCACCACGGTGCCGGACAGCGTGTAGGTCCACACCCAGGAGAGACGGGAGAACTCTTTCCAACCGTCCTTGAAGTCGCGGAACACTGATGCCGTGGTCTTGGCGGGTCCGGACACGTCAAGACGGCTGCACAGGATCGCCGCGACCGCGAAACTGGCGGCGTCCCAGCCCAGGGTCAGCTCCGGCCCGAAGAACGCGACAAGGGCGCCGCCGACCGCGGGCGCGAGGATGCGGATGACATTGCCGGGCAACCGCATCAGCGCGTTCGCCTGCTGCAGCTCGCCGGGACCGACGAGCTGTGGCAGCAGGCTGTTCATGGCGGGCTGGGTCAGCGCCGACGCACAGCCCGCCAGAGCCGCGAACAGGGCGATACGCCCGGTGGTGGCCGTTCCCGTCGCCACGAGGAGTGCGACGCAGCCCTGGGTGACGGCCGGCACCACGTTCCCGATGACGATGACCCGTTGGCGGGAGAACCGGTCCGCGATCACTCCTCCGACGAGGAGGAGGACGAACTGCGGGGCGGTGTTGGCCGCGAGGACGATCGCCAGGGACGCCGGGCTGCTGTCGAATCCGAACACGGCGAAGGCCAGGGCCACGGGGGCCATCGCCGTCCCGCTCATCGAGATGAGACGTGCCAGGAGGAATAAGGTGAACGGCTTGTGCCGCATCGCGGAGAGGGATCCCTGTCGAACCATTCGACGGAGAGTAGCGTGCTCCGCCGCAGGTGGCGGCGCCCGGGAGGGGGTCAGCGCCTCAGAGGGACTCGCCGGGCCGAAGGTACCGGTAGCCGTGCGAAGTCTCCTCCTCCAACCAGCCGTTGACGCTGCTGAGACCACGGTCGTTGATCTGCGCGTCGTGGATGCCGAACGCCCGCCGCGGCCCCACGGCCTTGACGAAGTCGATGACTTCCACCATTTTCAGCCACGCCCCCTGAACCGGCACCAGCAACGTCTCGATCTCCTGCTCGGGCACGTGCAGCGAGTCACCCGGGTGGTAGACCGCGTCGTCGACGACATAGCCGAGGTTCGCGCAGTCGGGGAGGCCACCGTAGATGGAGGCGTGGCGGCCGCCGACCGCCCGGATGCGGAAGCCCGCGGCGGTGAACTCCGTGCCGGCGGACACGCCGATGACGTCCAGCCGCGGAATGTCCGCGTCGGCGGGGGCGTGGACCGGTACGCCGAGCCCTGCCAGGCGCAGTACGTCGACATGGTCGACGTGCTCGTGGGTCACCAGCACGGCGTCCGCGCCGGCCAGGGCGGCCGGTTCGCTCCAGGTGCCGGGATCGATGACGAGGACCCGACCGTCCTGCTCGATCCGGACACATGCATGGGTGTACTTCGTGATCCGCATGGCTTCGGACCGTACAGGGCCCAGCCCGGCAACGGCCTCTCGATTCCGTGGCGTTCGCGGGTCATCTCACGGCCGGGTCATTCCCCGGTCGTCCCGTCGATCGCCTCGCGCAGCAGGTCCGCGTGCCCGTTGTGGCGGGCGTATTCCTCGATCATGTGGGTCAGGATGTAGTGCAGCGAGTACGGCTGATCGCCGAACCGCCCCGTCACGTCGAGGGATTCGGCGGCGTCGACGATCGCGCGCGACCGCTCGCACGTCTCCTCCCAGATCCTGAACGACTCGGCCACGTCCGCGTCCTCGACGTGGAACTCCGTCCACTCCCCCGCCTCGTTCTTCGGGAAGTAGCCCCGTACGTCCTCTCCGGCCAGGACGTTACGGAACCATCCGCGCTCGACCTCCGCAAGGTGACGCACCAGCCCGAGCAGGGTCAGTCCCGACGGGGCGACCGCCCTCATCCGCAGCTGCCGCTCGCTCAGCCCGGAACACTTCATCATCAGGGTGTCCCGCTGCCACTGCAGGACGCTGGTCAGGGTGGCGCGCTCGTCGCCCGTCAGCACGGGCCGGGTCCGCTGTTCATCGATCACCGGGCGATCATCACATCCGGTGCGGGCCCGCGCCCAGCGCGTTCTCACATGCCGGCCGGCGCAGTTGCCGGAAGAAGGCGCGGATGTCCCCCACCAGCAGGTCGGGCACCTCCATGGCGGGGAAGTGGCCGCCCCGGTCGAACGACGTCCAGCGCACGATGGTGTCGGTGCGCGCGGCGATGTGCCGCAGCGGGATGAAGTTGTCCCGGGGGAAATCGGCCAGCGCGGTGGGGGTCCGCGACACCTCGGGCGGGCGGCCCGCGTACGCGGCGTGCGCCCGCTCGTAGTAGATACGGGCCGCGCTGCCGGCCGTTCCCGTGAGCCAGTACAGCATCACGTTGGTCAGCATCTGGTCCCGGTCCACCGGGCACGCGGGGTCGCTCCACTCCGTGAACTTCTCCGCGATCCAGGCGAGCAGCCCGACCGGCGAGTCGTTGAGCCCGTACGCGAGGGTCTGCGGCCGGGTCGCCTGGATGTCGGCGTACCCTTGCTTCTCGCGCGACCAGATCCGGTACCGCTCCCAGGAGGCCAGCGTCCGCTCCCGTTCGGCGGGGGACAGTGCGGCCAGCTCCTCCGGCCGGGGTTCGGCCGTGGCCCCGCCCCCGGGCAGCAGGTTCAGGTGCACCCCGATCACGTGGTCCGGCCGGATCAGCCCGAGTTCCCGCGAGATCGCTGCCCCCCAGTCGCCGCCCTGCACCCCGTACGAGCGGTGGCCGAGGCGTTCCATCAGCACGCCGAAGGCACGGGCCACCCGCTTGAACTCCCAGCCCGTCTCGGTCGTGGGCCCCGAGAGCCCGAAGCCGGGGATGCTCGGCAGCACCAGGTGGAAGGCGTCCGCCGGATCGCCGCCGTGCGCCCGGGGATCCGTGAGCGGACCCGCGACGCGCTGGAATTCCACGAGTGAGCCCGGCCAGCCATGGGTCATCAGCAGCGGGGTCGCGTCCGGCTCCGGCGAGCGGAGGTGGGCGAAGTGCACCCGCGCGCCGTCGATGACCGTGGTGAACTGCGGCCACGCGTTGAGCCGGGCCTCGGCCGCCCGCCAGTCGTACTCCTCGCGCCAGTGGCCGACGAGCTCCCGCATCCGGTCGAGCGGCATCCCGTACGCCCGGCCGACCCCGGGCAGTTCGTCGGGCCAGCGCACCCGGCCCAGCCGCTCCCGCAGGTCGTCCAGCTCGTGCTGCCCCACATCGAGCCGGAACTCGCACAACTGCTCGTCAAGATCACTCATGCCCCGCATGCTAGGCCGGCTCTTCCGGACCCTGCCGGGCTCGCGTTGCCCGGCCCGTGCGTGACGTCAGTTGCCGGCCGCGCGGCGGGTCATCAGCAGTTCGAGCCCGTCCAGGATGCGGCCCAGCCCGAACTCCAGGGCCTGGTCCTGCCCGCCGTGTTCGGCCGCCGAGGCCAGCGCCGCCCCGAGGGCGGGGAACCGCTCCCCGTGCGTGCGCATCACCTCGCCCAGCATCGCGGCGAGTCGGGCGTCCGGCCCCTCCCCCGCCGACCCGGGTCCCGCGCCGGCGGCCCGCTCCTGCTCCGCGATGCTGCGTACGTGCCCGGCGAGCAGCACCACCGCGTCCATCGCCTCGGCCCCGGTGAGCCCGCACCCGTCCAGCGCGGCGAGTGCCCCTTCCATCCACTCGAGCTCCCGCGGGCCCATGACCCGCACCCCGACGGTCGCCTCCAGCAGCCACGGATGGAGCCGAAGGCCGGCCAGCAGCCCCCTCGCCCACACCTCCAGCCGCTCCCGCCACGAGCCGCCCGGTGACGGCGCCGCCGCGGGCATCGCGCCCTCCACCATCAGCGCGACCAGTTCGGCCTTTCCCGGCACGTACCGGTACAGGGCCATCTTGGTGACGGCCAGCTCTGCGGCCACCCGCTGCATCGACGTGCCGACCAGGCCTTCCGCATCGGCGATCGCGATACCCGCCCGCGCGATCCCCTCCAGGGTGAGCCCTCGCTTCGGTCCGCGTGCGGGCCCGGCCGGAGGCGGCCCCCACAACAACCGCACGGCCGGGCCCCACTGTTCGCTCGTCATCGCCTTCACCTTGCGCTCGCACGAAAACTGCGTCTACCGTACACGGTATTCAATCAGTATCCGATGGACACAGTTTGCATGTCAGGCAGGGGGAGCCCAGATGACCGCACCGGCAGCACACGCCGACGAGCCTCGGCCCGGGGCCCCTACCGTCCTCGTCTCGGGCTCCGGCGTCGCGGGCCCCGCCCTGGCCCTCCGGCTCGCCCGCCACGGCCTGCGCCCCACCGTCGTCGAGATCGCCCCCGCCCTGCGTCCGGGCGGCCAGGCCGTCGACTTCCGGGGGGAGACCCAGCTCCGCGTTCTTCGCCGGATGGGGATCCTCGACGAGCTGCACCGTGTTCGGACCGGCGGCAGCACGATGACCTTCGTCGACGCCGACGGTCGCCAACTCCTGCACCTTCCTGCCGAGTTCACGGGCGGGGACATCGAGGTCCTGCGCGGCGACCTCTCCCGGGTCCTGCACGAGGCCTCGCTCGCCGCCGGGGCCGAGTACGTCTTCGGGGACTCCGTCACCTCCCTCGCCGAGACGGCCACCGGCGTGGACGTCACCTTCCGCCACGCCCCGCCCCGCAGCTTCGACCTCGTCGTCGGCGCCGACGGGCTGCACTCGAACGTCCGGAGCCTGGCCTTCGGTCCGGATGCCGACCACGTCACCCACCTCGGCCACTACGCCGCCACCTGGAGCCTGTCGAACCACCTGGACCTGGACCTACGCCCGGGGGCCGGCTCCCTCGGCCACAACACCCCCGGACGGCTGGCCAGTGTCGCCGCGGACCACACCGACCCCACCCGGGCCCGCGCCTTCATGGTCTTCGCCTCCCCCGAGCTCGCGTACGACCGGCACGACCCCCAGGCCCACAAACGCCTCCTGCGCCGGGCGTTCGCGGGCATGCCCTGGAGGGTTGACCGCCTCCTCGACTCCCTCGACACCGCCGACGACCTCTACTTCGACTCGATCAGCCGCGCCGATGCCCCCGCCTGGTCCACCGGCCGGATCGCCCTCCTCGGCGACGCCGCCTGTGGGGCGACCATCGGCGGGATGGGCACCGGCACCGCGATTTTGGGCGCGTACGTCCTGGCCGGCGAACTCTCGCGCTCACCCGGGGACCATCGGGGCGCCTTCCGCCGCTACGAGTCCCTGCTGCGCGCCTACGCCCAGGAACGCCAGAAGGGCGGTGACCGCACGGGGCGCTTCCTCGCCCCCTCGTCGATGCTCGGCCTGCGCCTGCGCAACACCGCGCTCAGCAGACGCCGCGTCCTCGCCTGGACGCTCAGGACGGCGAAGGAAGGGACCACCCTCACGCTTCCCCACTACCCGGACCACCCGGCCAACTCCTCGGAACCCGCAGCGAACCACGCGAGCGGGCCGGTCAACTCGTCGTCGGCATAAGCCTTCTGACGCTTCGATGCGCTCGCCACCCGAAGAACAATCACCCAAAGAACCGCACAACTCCCCGAACCGTTCCCCGCCTCCGCAGAAAAGTACCTGCCGACTGGTTTTTTTTCGGGTTGTCCGACTAGATTGACGGCGCACCGCGGCGAACAACGCTCGGGCAGTGACCAAGGGGACGAGCAGAACGTGGCGAGGGCCAGACAGGTGCGGGCCGAGATCACCCGCCAAGCCATACTCGACGGCGCGGCGGTCGCCTTCGATCTCAGCGGGTTCGAGGGCACCAGCCTCAGCGACGTCGTCAGGAACGCCGGAGTCACCAAGGGCGCCCTCTACTTCCACTTCCCGTCGAAGGAAGCCCTCGCCCGCACCCTGATGGACGAGCAGCTCCTGGTCTCCGAACGCGTCCCCGCCACCGACGACCCGGGCCTGCAGACGGTCATCGACCTCACCCACCAGATGGCCCACGGCCTGCGCACCGACGTCCGCATCCGCGCCGGCATCCGCCTGGTCATCGAGTTCGGCTCCTTCACCCACCCCGACCCGACCCCCTACGACGGCTGGATCGACACCTGCCGCACCTGCCTGACCCCCGCTCAACGGCGCGGCGACATACACCCGTCGCTGAACGTCCAGGACCTCTCGACGCTGCTCGTCGGAGCCTTCACCGGCATCCAGGTCACCTCGCACGTCCGCACCCGCCGCGAAGACCTCCACACACGCGTCACCGACCTGTGGAACTTCCTCCTCCCCACGATCGTCCCCCCGCAGCGCATCGCCCTCTTCCACCCCACGGGCACGCCCGGGACGATCCCGACCGCACCCACCCACTGACACAGGGCGGTCTCGCACACGCCGTGGCGAACCACGGGGGTGCTCGCCACGGCGTGTTCGAGACCGCCCTGACCTGACCGAACCGACCCGGACCGGCCCTGCGGCCCGCCGGCGTCCACGCCTGCCCACGGAATCCGGAAGGGCTCCGGTGGGGCTCGGGCGCCGGGTCGGGCTCAGGATTCGGCGGGGGCGAGGGAGTCGACGTCCTCCATGAAGCTCAACAACCGCTCGTTGACCAGGTCGGGGTGGTCGATCTGCGGGCCGTGGCCGGTCGCGGCGACGATCTCGGCGCGGGCGCCCGCTATCAGGCGCGGCACGCGTTCCAGCTGGCGCTTCGGGTGGACGAGCAGGCTGCGCTTGCCCATGACCAGATAGAACGGCGTCCGGATCGAACCCAGTTCCTCGTCCGACAGGGGCAGCGGGGCGGGGCGGCGGATCCGGAAGGCGCGGACGCTCGCCTGGATCATGGCGCGCAGTTCGGGAACGATCAGCACCGGCTGTTCCAGCCAGGAGGCCAGCCGCGGGCGCAGCCCCTTGGGGGCGAAGGTGGCGAAGAGGCTGGCGAAGATCCACACGAAGAAGCGCAGCCCGACCTTCTCCAGGCCGCCCGGATCGAGGGCGGTGACGGAGGCGAGCCGGCCGGGCCGCAGGTGGGCCTGGTTGATGACCAGCCAGCCTCCGTAGGAGGAGCCGACGAGGTGGACCCGGTCGAGGCCGAGCGCGCCGAGGGCTTCGTCCATCCATCGGGCCGCGCGCTCGGGCTGCCACATCTCCTCGCGCTGGACGCTGCGGCCCGGGTCTCCGGGGGTGTCGAGCGCGTAGACGGGGCGTTCGGCGCTGAGCGCGCGGGTGTTGGGGTACCACTGGGCGGAGCAGCCGCCGGAGCCGTGAATCAGGACGACCGGGGTGCGCGACGCGGCAGCGGGGTCCGCGGGGCCGTACCGGTAGACATGCGTGGTGCCGAAGCTCGTCTCCACATCCGTCTCGGAGCGGGCGGGCGCGCCCATCGCGTAGACGGCGTCGCAGGCGGCGAAGTACCGGTCGCGCAGCTCATCGTTCACGTAACGGCCGATGTCGAGGCGCGGACGGGTGGTGTTCTCGGGCACGGGCACCTCCGGTTCTTCGAAGATCCACTCTTCGTGATACGAGCGTACCGTAAAACTGGTACGGCGGTACCATGAAAGAGTCCGGGCGGTCCGGACCGCGACGTGAGCACACCACCGACGGGCGGAGACACGACCATGCCGAAGCGCGTGGACCACGAGGAGCGGCGAGCCCAGATCGCCGAGGCGCTGATCCAGGTGGCCGGGCGGCGCGGACTGCACGCCGTCGGCATGCGCGACGTCGCGGCGGAGGCGGGGGTGTCGCTGCGGCTGGTGCAGTACTACTTCGAGACCAAGGAGAAGTTGCTCTTCTACGGACTCCAGCACCTGACCGACCGCTTCACCGCACGCGTGGGCGAGCGCCTGCGCGCCGTCGGCCCGAACCCCGGCCCGCGCGCGACGATCGAGGCGCTGCTGCTCGCCTCCCTCCCCACCGACGAGGAGGGCCGCACCTTCCACCTCCTCTACAGCTCGTACTCGATCCTGTCCGTGACCGACGAGGCCCTCGCCGCGCAGCCGTTCATCGACAATCCCGACGCCGCGGAGAACGCCGTCACCGGCCTGCTCCAACAGGCGCAGGAGAGCGGCCTGGCCGACCCGGACGTCGACGCGCGCACGGAGGCGATCAGCCTGCTCGCCATGACGGCGACCATGGGCACCAGCATCCTCGTGGGCCAGCGGAAGCCCGAATCGGCCGTCGCGGTACTCCACCACCACCTCGACCGGATCTTCACCACCAGCTGACCCCCGCCCCCGGCCCGACCTCGACCCCCTCCTCGATCCCGCCTCCGGCCCCGCCCGGCGAGTTCCAGGACTGTTCACCCCCACGTGACCCGCACCTTCCCGGACCTACCGGGCGTGGCCGGTCGAATGGGACCCGAGAGGTCTGGACCATTGAAGTCACGCCATTCCATGGCGCATTGACCCCGGTGCCACGTTCTCGCAACAACTGGTCTATACCTTTAACACTAGGATGGGCCACCTGAAACGGGTACATGCACAGCCGTGGGGGGCTTTATGACCTTTCATCATCTTCCGCAACCACCATCCGACGAAGAGCTCTACTGGTACTTCGGACCGCAGCGGCGCTGGGTCCTCGTCAGCACCTCGCTCGCCTTCGTGTTCACGGCGGCGACCATGTTCACCTTCGCCCTGCGGACACCGGCCCTGTGGGCGTTCCTGGCCGTCCTCGGGCTCAACGTCGTCGCTCTCGCCCTCTCCTCCGTCAACAGCCTGCGCCTGCGCCGGCTCACCCGGCCGTCGCACGAGGTGCTCGTCCACGCCTGGCGGCCGGCCAGGCTGCCCGGCGTCGATCTGTACCTGCCGACCTGCGGCGAGCCGCTCGACGTGCTCGGCAACGCCTACCGCGCGGTCTCGGCCGTCGACTGGCCGGGCGCGCTGACCGTCTGGATCCTGGACGACGCCGACCGGCCGGAGGTCGCCGCGCTGGCCGCCTCGTACGGCTACGAGTACGTCGTACGACCCGACCGTGGCCACCTGAAGAAGGCCGGCAACCTCAATCACGCGCTCACCCTGAGCAGCGCCGAGTTCATCGCGATCCTGGACGCGGACTTCGCCCCGCGGCCGGACTTCCTGCGCCATCTCGTGCCGTACCTGGCCGATCCGGCCGTCGGCATCGTGCAGAGCCCGCAGTGCTTCGACACCGACGAGACCATGGGATGGATCCAGCGGGCCGCCGGCTCCGCGCAGGAGTGGTTCTTCCGCTGGATCCAGCCGTCCCGGGACGCGAGCGACGCGGCCATCTGCTGCGGCAGCAACGCCGTGTACCGGCGCAGCGCGATCGACCTGGCCGGCGGCTTCGCCCGGCTCGACCACAGTGAGGACCTGTACACCGGACTCGCCCTCCACGAGCAGGGGTTCCGCACCCTGTACGTGCCGGTGCTGGTCGCCAAGGGCACCTCGCCGGACCGGGTCACCTCCTTCGTCAACCAGCAGTACCGGTGGGCCATGGGCAACCTCCACCTGCTCGGCACGCCCGTGCTGCGGCGGATGCGCGCCCCGTGGCGGATGCGGCTGTGCTTCTACGAGGGCATCGTCGGCTACCTGACCACCGCGGTGAACACCTTCGCGGCGCCGCTCCCGCCGCTGGTGATGATGTTCTGGTTCCCGGACCACATCCGGCCCTGGCACGTACTGCCCCTGCTCGCCCCGCTGTGGCTGTGGCATGTGCTGCTGCCGCGGATCAGCCGCACCCGCTGGCGGGTCGAGGTCATCCGGGCCAACGTCCTGACCAGCGTGGCCGCCGCGACCGCGTTCGTGCACACGTTGCGGGGGCGCAGCGCGGCCTGGGTGCCCACCGGCGCACGGAGTGCGGGGGCTCCGGGCGGGATGGCCCGCCGGGTGGTCGCCGTCTCGCTGGTCTGGCTCGTCCTCTCCAACGGCGCCGCGGCCACCGGGCTCGCGCTGGCCGTGGCTCGCAACGGCTGGGAGCCCAACTGGGGGCTGCTCCTCTATCTCCTGGTGCAGTGCCAGATCAACGTCCCGCTGATCCGGGACCTGGTGGCCGAACTGCACCCGGCCGCGGGGCCGGTGCGCGCCCGGGTACGGGCCGCGCTGCGCTCGCGCGGTGGTGTGCTGCCGCGCCGCTGGCCCGAGACCGTCGCCGCTTCCGCCGTCCTCCTGCTGACCGGCCTGCTGGCATCGGGGTGGGTCGACCCGATGCTTCCCTGGCTGAGTTGAAAGGCACCATCCGCATGTCCTTCCTCGTCACACCCGTTCGGCGCCGGCTTCGCAGGGGCGCCGCCCCGGGGGCCGGAGATCTGCCGTCCGGTTCCCGCTCCGGCAACGAGTCCGGGCCGAGCCCGCACCGGTCCGCCTTCCGTCCCGACATCGAGGGTCTCCGCGCGGTCGCCGTCCTCGCGGTACTCGCCTTCCACGCCGGCATTCCCTGGGCGACCGGCGGTTTCGTCGGCGTGGACGTCTTCTTCGTCATCTCCGGCTACCTCATCACCGGCCTGCTGGTCCGCGAGGCGATCACCACCGGTCGGATCGGGCTCGGCGACTTCTTCTCGCGGCGGGCCCGGCGACTGCTGCCCTCCGCCGCGGTGGTGCTCGCCGCGGTGGCCGTCGCCGGAGCCTGGCTGACCGTACCGCTGCGGCGTACCGACATGGAGTACGACGTCGTCGCGGCGGCGCTGTCCTTCGCCAACTGGCGGTTCGTGTCGCAGCGGACCGACTATCTCGCCGCCGGGCACGACCAGAGTCCGCTGCTGCACTTCTGGTCCCTCGCCGTCGAGGAGCAGTTCTACCTGTTCTGGGCCCCGCTGCTGGCGGTACTGGTGCTGTGCGCGGCTCGGGCGGTCCGCCGGGGCCGGGCCGTTCGCCTCGCCGTGGTGTCGGCCGCCGCGCCGCTCACCCTGGCCTCGTTCGCGCTGACGGTGTACTGGAGCGAGCACTCCGTATCGCTCGCGTACCTCGGAACTCCCTCGCGGGTCTGGCAGTTCGGTGTCGGGGCACTGCTCGCCCTGCTGCCCTGGCACCTGATGCGCGGTCCGCGGCCGCTGCGGCTGGTGTGCGGTTGGGCCGGGGCCGCGGCGATCGGCTGGTGCGTCGTGTCGTACGACGGCGGGACCCCGTACCCCGGCTTCGCGGCGCTCGTGCCGACCCTGGCCACCGCCGCCGTGATCCTCGCCGCGATACCCGGCCGGGGCGAGCGGCACGCGCAGGGCACGTGGGACGTGGGACGGCTGCTGTCGGGGCGGGCGCCCCGGGCCGTGGGGCGGCTCTCCTACACCCTGTACCTGTGGCACTGGCCGGTGCTCGTCCTCGCCGAGGCCCGGCTCGGCGCCCTGGGCTGGCCCGCGAAGACCGCGCTGACGCTTGCGGCCGTACTGCCCGCCCTGGCCACCATGCACTGGGTCGAGCGACCGCTGCGCCGCAGCCGTACGGTCTCCGAACTCCCGCGCCGCGGACTGTCGGTGGGCGTCTCGGCGATCGTGCTGCCGGTGGCCCTCGCGCTGGTGGTGGGGACGACCACGCTGCGGGTGCTGGGCCCCGCCGGTCCGGTCGACACGCAGGGGCTGCCCCCGGGTGCCGCGTCGGGCCCCACCCTGCTCGCCCGGACGGCCGGAACGCCGCTCGTCGACGGCCCGGTGGTGCCGAGTCCCGCGCAGGCGCGGGGTGACTTCCCGCCCGACGGGGCCTGTGAGGTCGCCCCGGCCGAGACGCGCAGCCCGGACTGCCTGTTCGGCGCGGTGGACAGCCCGGACCGGATCGTGCTGCTCGGCGACTCGCACGCCGGGCAGTGGTTCTCCCCGCTGCTGGCGCTGGCCTCGCAGCGGGCCTGGGCGCTGCAGGAGTTGGTGAAGCAGGGCTGCCCGCTGCCGGAGCTGGCGGTGGACAGTCCGCAGCTCGGCCGGGCCTACCGGGAGTGCGACGCCTGGCGGGCGGACGCCCTGGAGCGACTGCGGCACCAGCCGAAGCCGCGGCTCATCGTGATCGCCTCGCTCAACCGGTACACCGACGACGCGGAGTTGCTGGCCGGGGCGTGGGAGAGGACGCTGACGCCGCTGCGGGCCCTGGGCGCGCCGATCGTGTACGTCGAGGACACGCCCGTACCGGGTAGGGACATCCCCGCGTGCGTCTCCGGCAGTCCCGGGTCCCCCGCGGACTGCGCGTTCGGTCGGGCGCAGGCCCAGTGGCCGGATCCGCTGGCGCGGCGGATCGAGTCGGGCGCCCTGCCCGGCGTACGGAGCGTCGGTGTGAACCAGGTCCTGTGCCCGGGAGACGGGCCGACCTGCCCGGCCGTGCTCGACCGGATCCTGCTCTACCGGGACGACGCGCATCTGACGAACGCGGCGGCCGTGGTCCTGACCAGCCGGTTGGAGCGGCTGCTCACGGAGGCCGGGCTGCTGCCCGCCGCGCGTGACGCGGCGGGCCCCGGAGCGGGGACGCCGGGGGCGGACGGGTGGACACGGCTGCTGCGCGACGACTTCGACGGCCCGGCGGGGGCCCCGCCGTCCGCCGCCGACTGGGTCCACGACATCGGCACCTGCTATCCGGGTTGCCCCGCGCCGCAGTGGGGCACCGGCGAGATCGAGACCATGACCGACTCGACCAACAACGTCCGCCTCGACGGGCGGGGCGCGTTGGAGATCGTGCCCACCCGCAAGGACGGGCGGTGGAGTTCGGGGCGGATCGAGACACGGCGCTCCGACTTCGCGCCGCCGCCGGGTGGGGTCCTGCGGATCGAGGCGTCGATCGCCCTGCCCGATGTGTCCGGGGAGGAGGCGGCGGGGTACTGGCCGGCCTTCTGGACCCTGGGAGCACCGCTGCGGGACGGGTACACGGGGTGGCCCGGCGTCGGGGAGCTCGACGTCATGGAGTCCGTGAACGGGCGGGACACCGTCTTCGGCACGATGCACTGCGGTGTCCTGGAAGGCGGTCCGTGCCGGGAGCCCGCCGGTCTGAGCTCGGGTCCGCAGCCGTGCGCGGGCTGCCGAACGGCGTTCCACTCGTACGCCGTCGAGGTCGACCTCGCGCCGGGGGCCGAGGAGGTGCGCTGGTATCTGGACGGGCGCGTGTACCACCGGGTGACCGCGGACCGGATGGACCCCGGGACCTGGAAGGCGGCCGTGGACCACGGGCTGTTCCTGATCCTGAACGTGGCGGTCGGTGGCGATCTGCCGCTCGCCGACGGCGCGAACGCGGGTCCGGCCACCGAGCCGGGCCATGCGATGCGGGTGGACCACGTCGACGTCTCGGTCCGGGAGCGGAACACATAGCGGTACTGAGGTACTGAGGTACGGAGGTACGGACCTGTGGCGGGGGGAGCGCCTCGCTCCGGGCCGGCGAACGGTCCGTGAGCGGGGCGCGCTCCACGGGGTTCCCGGAGCACGCCCGGCGCCTGCGCGGCACAGGTCCGACGCGGGATCAGAAGGCGAAGACGGCGTTCCCGTTGAGGGTCGCGGACATCACGCAGGTGTTGGAGAAGGTGTACTTCCAGGCGACGCGGCTGCCCTTCCACACGCCGTCGGCGGTCACGGTGACCGGGGCGTAGTGCATCGGGCAGGCGCGGTCCGGGTTCGGCGAGGCCAGCAGGCGGTCCAGCGCTCCGCCCGTGGAGTTGAGGGCGGCGCAGGCGGCCTGCGGGTCCGGGTGGGTACCGAGCGCGGTCGGGGCGCAGCTGAGGGTGGCGGCCCGGACGACGGTGGAGTCGGTGGCGTCGTCGCCTTGCGCGACGGTGAACACCAGGGCGGACGGGGCGTACAGGCTGGAGGGCTGGGCGGCTGCCACGCCGGTGGCGCCGACCAGACAGAGGAGCGTGGCGGCGGAGGCAGCTGCGATGCGGTGACGCACGACGAAACTCTCTTTCAATTCAAAGGTTGAGCGCGATATTTGCTTTCGATATCGCGTCGTTGCGGGATCAGACTGTCCGACATGAAGGCGCGTCGCACATCGATGACCGATTTACGGACAGAGCATCCACATATCGGCGACCGAATGGTCGTTCGGGCAGCTCACAGGGGGCGCGCCCGCTCCACCACCACACCCCCAAGCCCGTCACGCCGCCGCCGACGCGTACGTTCACCCCTCCCTGACCTGCTGCGGGCCGCGCCCGGTTCACCCGATGGCCACTCAGCTTGACCGAATACGCACGTTCGAACACCGAGAGCGACGCATCCGGGGACGGCCGACTCCGCATCCAACCAGAAAAGTTAGGTAAGCCTTGCCTAAAGTGACTTACGATGCCGCCATGAAGAAGATCATCCGCGTACTGGCCGCGATGGCGACCGGTCTGGTCCTCACCGCGCCCGGCGCGCTCACCACGCCGGCCGTGGCCGCGTCCACCCCGGTCACCGTCTCCGGACTCGAACTCCCCGGACCCACCGGCGGCTTCGCCGTGGGCCGCGACACCCTCCACCTCGTGGACCGCGAGCACAAGGACCCCTGGGTGCCCACGGCCGACCGGGAATTACTCCTGTCGCTGTACTACCCGGCGCTCGCGCGCACCGGAACTCCCGCTCCGTACCTGACCACTTCCGAGGCCAAGGCGCTGCTGACCGACCGGGGGCAGCTCGGCGAGTACGTCACCCCCGAACGCCTCGCGGCCACCCGGACCCACGCGCGGACGGAGGCGCTGCCCCGGCCCACGGCGCACCGCTACCCGCTGATCGTGCTCTCCCCCGGCTTCACGATGCCCCGCGCCTCGCTGACCACCCTGGCGGAGGACCTCGCCGGCCGCGGGTACGTGGTGGCGGCGGTGGACCACGCGTACGAGTCCGACGGCACCGTCTTCCCCGGCGGGCGGCTGCTCACGTGCAAGGCCTGCGAGCAGGTGTTCCCCGACGGGTCGCTGCACCGGGTCTCCGACGGCCGGGCCCGTGACATCCCGTTCGTCCTGGACCGGCTGACCGGTCCGCGCGCGGCGTGGCGGTACTCCTGGCTGATCGACCCCCGGCACATCGGCATGGCCGGGCATTCCATCGGCGGTGCGGCCGCGTCGGCCACCATGGCCGTGGACCCGCGCGTGGACGCCGGGGTCAACATGGACGGCACCTTCTTCACGCCCGTTCCCCAGGCCGGTCTCGGCGGGCGGCCCTTCCTGATGCTCGCCGGTGACCCGGCCCTGCTGCCGCCGGACTTCCCCGACACCTCCTGGGAGGACAACTGGCCCCGGCTGGACGGCTGGAAGCGCTGGCTGACCGTCACGGGGGCCGGGCATCCCGGCTTCACCGACTGGCCCGTACTGGGCGACCAGGTCGGGTACCCGCACCCGGAGACGCCGCTGTCGGGCACCCGCTCGCAGCAGATCACGCGGGCGTACGTCGGCGACTTCTTCGACCTGCACCTGCGCGGGAAGCCGGCGCCGCGCCTGGACGGCCCGACCGCGGCCGACCCGGAGGTCGTGTTCCACCGCAGCTGACCGAGCCGAACCGAGGAGCTTCCGCCCGAAGGTCGCGCTCAGCGGGCGACACCCCGTCGTCAGGGCGACCGGGGCCCGGCTGCGCGCCGCGGAGCAGCGCTCACGACGGGTCCGCGTACCGGGCGGCGAGCGCGGCGGCGCGGTCGCGCAGGGAGGTGCGCAGCGACTGCGGGGCCAGGGCTTCCGCGTCCGTGCCGAGTTGCCACAGTGCCCATTCGGCGTGTCGGGAATCCTGGAAGGTCAGCTCCAGGCGCAGTCGGCCGTCCGGGTCGGGCTCCTCGGCGCGGACGGCCAGCGCGGTGTCCAGCAGGTCCTCCCGCCGCGCCGGGTCCACCCGTACCAGCACGGTGATGTGGTCGTCGCCGAGGAACCGCGCGGAACGTTCCCGCCAGATCCGGTCCAGATCGACCTGGCCGGGCCGCTCGGCCGGTTCGGGGAGTTCCTCGGCGGCCAGCACCCGCGACAGTCGGTAGGTACGGTCCGCGCCGGATCGCGTCGCCAGCAGGTACACCCGGTCGCGTACGGTGACCAGCCCGATCGGGTCCACCGTGCGCCACCGCGGTGGCCGGCCGGTGGCCGCGTAGTGGATGCGTAGCTTGTGTCCGGCGAGTACCGCGCGCCGGACCTCGATCATCGTGGTGCCGGGTATGTCGTCGGTGACCGCGCGGCGCGAGAGCAGGTCGGTCTCGGGCTCGACGAGGAAGCGCCGGGCCGCGTCGCTCGCGGTGGCCCGGTGGCTCTCGGGCAGCGCGTCGACCACCTTGCGCATGGCCGAGGCGAGGGCCGAGCCCAGGCCGAACGCCTGCTCGCCGCGCCCCGATCCGGCGGCCAGCAGGGCCAGGGCCTCCTCGGTGGACGGCGGTCGCCGCCGGGAGGTGTGCCGGGGCGCCCCTGGTTCCGGGGCGCCCCGGCACCGTTCGTGTCCTGCCGACGGCCGGTGGCGGTCCGCAGGTGCCGAGCTGTCAGCCGGACGGCGTCACCGGGGACCGCACACCGAACCACTGCTCGGCGCCGAACTCCTCGAACCTCTCGACCTCGGTGAACCCCAGCTTCGCCGCGAGGCGCATCGCGCGGTCGTTGGCGCTCTGGGTGCAAAGGACCACAGGCTCGTCCGGAAGCGCGTCGGCGAGCCAGTCGAGTGCGGCCGTGCACGCCTCGCCGGCGTACCCGTGTCCCCACGCCTCGGGGAGGAACATGTAGCCGAGTTCGACCTCTCCGCCCTCCGGGCGGACGTGCCCCCGGCGCTCGGGGCCGCGCCGATCGAGCGTGACCATGCCGATCATCGCTCCGTCGACGTCGATCACGAAGAAGCCGGGGCGCCGCCCGGGCACCGCCGGCCCCTCGCGTTCCAGCTCGGCTCGTGGTCGTGCGCCACCGACGTAGATGCCCACCTCGGGCGATGCGAACAGGTCGATGAACGCCGCACGGTCGCGGGCCTCGGACTGGCGCAGAACCAGCCGTTCGGTCCGTAACGGGGTAGGTGGCGGCCAGGCCACGGCTCCGAGTTCAATCATGTCCGCCAACGTATCGCACACCTGTCGGAGTGATCCGAGCATGGCCCGGCAGGCCGGAACGGCATCCCGTCGTCAGCGGTCTGCGGCACACTGTTCCGCCGTGAGTGGCGCGCGCCGATCGGCGCCTCCGGTTCACGCTTCAACCAGCGTGCGATCAAGGGGGGTTGGGGCGACTCGACGCGCCCCCGAAATCCCGCCACTGCGGGCACATATCCCCCCTTCCACTCCACTCTTAGGTTAGGCTTACCTAAGAGTGGGGGTGCGGGGATGCAGGACAACGCGCGAGACCAAGCGCAGCAGGACGAATGGGCCGACGAGGTGCTGGCCTGGATGAGCTCCCAGGAGGAGATGGACCGGGCGCTGCGCGACGCACTGCGCCGCACACCCAGCCAGCGGGAGGAAACGATCGCCCGGATGGCGGACGCCCTCCGCGGGGCGGCCCAGGGACTGACCATCCCCGGGTGCGCGGCCGCGGCCGGGGTTCCCGAGCGCATTCTGCGCGAGTGGCTGGAGATCGACACCAGCTTCGCCGCGGCACTCGGCTCCGCGCACGCGCTGGCCGAGGCGCACGGACTGAGACCCGGGTCGGCACCGACGCCGGCCTCGCTGCAGCTGATGCTGAACGCGATCCGCAAAGGGGCCGCCTGGCCGGCCGCGGCGACCCTCGTGGGCATCTCCGTGCGCGGGTTCAACCGTCTGCGCACCGAGGCGCCACCGGTGGGAGCCCTGATCGCGGCGGCGCAGCGGGCGCGCTCGGCGACGGCCGGTGCGAGCCGGCGGCGCAGACCGCCCAAGGCGGCGAGCCGCCGGGTCGGGTACCGGATCGTGCAGCTCGACGACCCCCTCCTGTCCCCGGACAGCCAACCGGACGATCCGGCGGGTGGGTTGAGCGGCCGCGCCACGCACCGGGGCTGAGCGGGCGATCGCACGAGGACCGGTTTCGGAGGGCGTCACTCGCCCCGCAAGCATTGAAGTTAGGTTAGGCTAAGCTAAGTATGCGATGAGGGGTCGGGGCATCCTCCGCCCCTCGTCGAGCTCCGCGCGCCCGTTCACCACCGGCGCTCCGCGCAGCGCCGGTGACAAGGAGATCCAGCCGTGGGCCCTGTGACCATCGACCCCTATCCCATGCCCACCCAGGACCTGGTGCCGCGCTCGGTGGCACCGTGGTCCGTCGACCCCGACCGGGCCGCCCTGCTGATACACAACATGCAGAACCATCTGCTGCGGCCCTTCCCCCGCGATCGCTCGCCCCTGGTGGACCTGATCGGCAACATCGCCGATCTGCGCAGGTCCGCACGGCGACTGGGTCTCCCGGTCGTCTTCAGCACGGTGCCGGCGGGCGAGCGCCCCGAACAGCGCGGCCTCGCGGCCGAGATGGAGACCGAGCCGGCGGCGCCGGACCGGGACGCGTCGATCACCGAGGTACTGACCCCGCGCCGGGGCGAGCACGTGATCGCCAACGCGCGGCACAACGCCTTCCTGCGCAGCCACCTGGAGCGCATCCTGCGCACCACGGGACGGGACCAACTGATCCTGTGCGGCGTGTTCGCCCACTCCGGCGTGCTGCTCACCGCGGCGGACGCGTTCATGAACGACATCCAGCCATTCGTCGTGGCCGACGCGGTGGCGGACACCTCCGCGGAGGAGCACGCGCTCGCCCTGCGCTGGACGGCCGCACGGGGCGCCGTCGTACGCACCACCACGACCCTCATCGACGAACTGGAAGCCTGAATGACGACCGCACACCTCGTCCCGTGAGCGGACCGGCAGCGCCGCGGGCGCGCACACTCATCGAGGCCCTGCCCTGGCTGGAGCGGTTCCAAGGCCGCACGGTCGTGGTCAAGTTCGGCGGCAACGCCATGGTGAACGAGGAACTCAAGGCGGCCTTCGCACAGGACGTCGTCTCCCTGCGCTACGCGGGGCTCCGGCCGGTCGTCGTGCACGGCGGCGGCCCCCAGATCAGCGCGATGCTCGAACAGCTCGCGCTGGAGGTCCGGTTCGCCGCGGGACTGCGGGTGACGACCCCCGCGGTGATGGACGTCGTCCGCATGGTGCTGGCCGGGCAGGTGCAGCGGGACATCGTCGGCCTGATCAACCGTCACGGGGCCTTCGCCGTGGGGATGACCGGCGAGGACGCCCGCACCCTGTCCGCCGTCCGGCGGCCGGCCCTGGTGGACGGCGCCGAGGTGGACATCGGCCTGGTGGGCGAGATCGTGCACGTCGACCCCGACACCGTACGGGGACTGCTGGAGCGCGGCCGCATCCCGGTGATCTCTCCCATCGCCCGGGGAGCCCACGACGACAACGTCTACAACATCAACGCCGACCTCGCGGCCGCCGCCCTCGCCGAGGCGCTGGACGCGGAGAAGCTGGTGATGCTCACCGACGTCGCCGGCCTCTACGCGGACTGGCCGCACAGTACGGAGATCATCGACCGGCTCACGGCCGGTGAGCTGGCGGAACTACTGCCTTCGATGGCGGGCGGCATGGTGCCCAAGATGGAGGGCTGCCTGCGCGCGGTGCGCTCCGGGGTACGGATGGCACACGTACTGGACGGCAGGGTTCCGCACGCCCTGGTCCTGGAGGTCTTCGCCGACGAGCACACCGGCACCACGGTGGTGCCCGACGACCCACCGGCCGAGGAGCACCTCTTCCACCGAACCGGGGGAGGGTCGACCTGACCGACCTCCCCCACCACACCCCGGAGCCACTGCGGCTCCGGGGCCTTCCGTGTGCCCAACTCTTCTCGTTCGACGCCTGGTTGGTGCTGTTCGAGACAACCACGGGGTCAACTTGACAGCTCCCGGCCCGTCAGAGATGTTAGGCCAGCCTTACCTAACCAAATAGGGTAGGACCGAGGAAGGATGGGCATGTCCGCACCGCACGCGAGCTCCACACCCGGGGACGCTCTCCCGGACATCAGGGACCTGGTGGGCATCGGCTTCGGGCCGGCCAACCTGGCCCTGGCGATAGCGATCCGGGAGCACAACGACCGCCGCGCCTCCGGCGAGGCGCTCCGGGCCTCGTTCATCGAGCGCCAGGAGGACTTCGGCTGGCATCAGGGCATGCTCCTCGAAGGGGCCACCATGCAGGTCTCCTTCCTGAAGGACCTGGTGACGATGCGCAATCCGGGAAGCCCCTTCAGCTTCCTGCACTACCTCCAGGACCGGGACCGGCTGGCCGACTTCATCAACCAGAAGTCCTTCTTCCCCACCCGCCTCGAATTCCACGACTACTTCCGCTGGTGCGCCGCCTCCTTCGACGGGCTGGTCGACTACGCCACCGAGGCCGTCGAGGTGCGCCCGGTGGGTCCGGCCGGCGCCGCGGACCAGCTGGACGTCATCACCCGGCCCAGCTCCGGCACCGGTCCGCAGCGCGCCACCCGTACCCGCAACCTCGTCCTCGGCACCGGGCTGCGCGCCCGCGTCCCGGCCGGGATCAGCACCGGCCCGCACATCTGGCACAACCGCGACCTGCTGCACCGCGCGCCGCGGCTGACGGACCGTCCGCACCGCCGGTTCGTCGTCGTCGGCGCCGGCCAGTCCGCCGCCGAGACCGCCGACCACCTGCACCGCAGCTTCCCGGACTCCGAGGTCTGCGCCGTGTTCACCCGGTACGGGTACAGCCCGGCCGACGACAGCCCGTTCGCCAACCGGATCTTCGACCCGGCCGCCGTCGACGAGTTCTTCCGGGCCCCGGAGGAGGTCAAGCAGCAGCTCATCGGGTACCACGCCAACACCAACTACGCGGTGGTGGACGGCGATCTGATCGAGCAGCTGTACCGGACCGTCTATCAGGAGAAGGTCGCGGGCACCGAGCGGCTGCGCATCCTGAACACGACCGCCCTGACCACTGTGGAGGAGCTCCCCGACGGGGCGCGGGCCGTGGTGCGCTCCCTGACCACCGGAGAGACCCTCACCCTCGACTGCGACGCGGTCGTGCTGGCCACCGGCTACCGGCCCACCGAGCCGGCCGAGCTGCTCGGTGACCTGGCCGAGGAGTGCCTCACGGACGGGCAGGGCAGATTGCGCGTCGGCCGCGACCACCGGGTGGAGACCACCGACCGCGTGCGGGCCGGTATCTACGTCCAGGGCGCCGCCGCCGAGCACACCCACGGCATCACCGCCTCCCTGCTCTCCACGCTGGCCGTACGCTCGGGCGAGATCTGCGACTCCCTGCTGCTGCGGGTCGCCGAACGCGAGGTGCGGGCCGCGCTGGCGACCAGGGCGGCGGCCGTCGCCGACGGCGTGCCCGCCCACCGGGGCTGAGCGGCCGTGCCGCGCACCGATCTCCCGGCGGCGGCCGGGCCGCCGCCCGGACTCACGGCGGCGCAGGCGCACATCCTGGCGGCGCAGAGCGCGGATCCCTCGTACGCCGGCCACAACGTGGGCCAGTACATCGAGCTCGTGGGTCCGCTCGACACGGCGGCGCTCGACGAGGCCGTGCTCCGCACCCTCGACGAGGCTCCCTGGCTCCGCTCGCGGCTGATGACCCGGGGCGGCCTGCCGCGCCTGGACACCTCCGCGGCGGCCGACCCGGTGGGCGCCGCCGTCGAGCTGGTCCGGGGCCAGCTCGCCTGCCCACCCCGGCCCGAACTGCTCACCGCCCCGGCGGGCACCGGCCTCGCACCCGACCTCACGGGCGCGCTGCTGGTCACGGTGGGCCCCCGACGCCACCTGCTCGTGCAGTACTTCCACCTGTTGGCGGTCGACGGGTACGGCGTGGCGCTGCTGAGCCGGCGGATCGCCGAGGTCTACACGGCCCTGGTGCACGGTCGCCCGCCCGGCCCGACCCCCTTCTCACCGGTCTCCGTACTGGCCGACGCGGACCGCGCCTACAGCGGCTCGGCGGCGCAGGCCGAGGACCGGCGGTACTGGACGGGGCGGTACGCCGACCGCCCCGCCCCCGTGTCCCCCGCCGGGCGGGTGGCGCCCGCCCAGGACACCGCGCGGCGGCACACCGTGCACCTGGGCGCGCCGGACAGCGCGGCCGTACGCGCCACCGCCCGCTCCGCGCGCGTCACCTGGGCCGAGATCGTGCTCGCCACGACCGCGGTGCGGGTGACCGCGCGGGTCGGCGCGCGCGAGGCGGTCCTCGCCGTGTACGCGGCGGCGCGGACCGCCCCGGGGACGCTACGGGTGCCCGCGACGGCGGTGAACCTCCTGCCGGTGCGACTGACGGTCCGGGGGGCGGACACCTTCCGGTCGCTGCTGCGCGCGGCGGCCGGCGAGCTGACCCTGCTCCGCCGTCACCAGCGGCTGCGCGGCGAGGAACTGGCGCGAGAGCTGTGGCCGCAGTACGGGGGCGGCCGCGTCCCCGGGCCGCTGGTCAACCTGCGGCCGTTCGAGACGGAGTTGGACTTCGGCGGCATCCGCGGCCGGGTCGTCAGCCTCGCCTCGGGGCCGGTCGACGACCTGTCGGTGTCCGCCGCGGCGGGACCCGACGGGCGACTGCGCCTGGACTTCGACGCGAACCCGGCCCTCTACGAGGACGCCGAACCGGCCCGGTTCGCCCACCTGTTCACGGAGGACCTGGCGGCGCTGTGCCGCGCCCCCGACGTACCGGTCGCCTCCCTGCGGGCCTCCCCGGTCCCCCACTGATCCCATCCCCGAACCGACCGTCCCCGGTCATCACACCCAAGGAGAGAGAACCATGGCCACCAACCCCTTCGAAGACGACGACGCCCGCTACTACGTGCTCGTGAACGCCGAGAACCAGCACTCGCTCTGGCCCGCCTTCGCCGAGGTGCCCGCGGGCTGGACCGTCGTGCACGGCGAGGACAGCCGAGAGGGCTGCGCCGCGTACACGGAGACGCACTGGACGGACATGCGACCCGCGAGCCTGGTCGCCAGGAGCTGATCCCCCGGGAGCCTCCCGGCCCCGCTGTCCCCACGCGCGGGGCCGGACCGGAGCACGTGCTCCGGTCCGGCCCCGGTCGTGTGCGGGCCGTACGGCTCACAGCCGCCGGGAGAGCACCTCCGAGCCACGAGCGGGGTCCAGCGCCGCCGCCCAGGCCACGGGCGCCCGCCCCGGGCCGGCCGACACGAAGCCGTGCCTCCGGAAGAAGGCGGCGCCGCTGGTGGTCGCCGTGAAGACCTCTCGTACGAGGCGGTACCGGGCGTCGGCGAGCGCGGCGCGCAGCAGCGCGGCGCCCAGCCCTTGGCCCTGGTTCCCCTGGGCCACGCAGAAGTTGTAGAGCACGGCGGCCCCGTCCCCCTCGTCACTCAGGGCGAGGCAGCCCAGGGCCGAGGTGCGGCCTCGACGGGTCGCGAGGAGGAACTCCCCGGCGTGCGCCAGGTAGTGGTCGACGCTGCGGGGCCGCAGGGCGCCGGAGCGGATGAAGGCCAGCGAGAGGGCGTGCAGGGCGGGGGCGTCGGGCAGACGCGCCCGCCGGACCAGGGGCGGGAGGCCGTCCGTGCCGTGCAGCGGGGGACGGGGGGTGGCGGCAGCAATCACGAACTTAGGTTAGCCTTCCCTAAATTGAGCCGCAATTCGCCTCCCGACCCAACACGTCACACCCAGAGGCCAGTTCATCAAAGCGGCAGACACGCGTTCACCGCACCCGGCTTGACGTGCACCTTCACGTTTAGTTAGGTAAGCCTTACCTAATGGAACGCTGGAATGTCGCCGCTGTTCCGCCGTTCCGCGTTCCGCCGATCCGCCGTTCCGCCGATCTTCGAGGAGAGAGAACCCCTCATGTCCGCTTCCCCACCCTTCACGCTCGACCGGCTGGTCCGCGACGTCGCCGACGTGCTCTACACGGAGCCCTCCGACGTCTCCCTGGAAGAGGACCTGCTGGACCAGGGCCTCGACTCGATCCGGCTCATGTCGCTCGTCGAGAAATGGCGGGCCGAAGGCGCCCGCATCAGCTTCGTGGACCTCGCCGAACGGCCCACCCTGCGCCAGTGGGCCGAGCTGCTCACCGCCGCCCCCTGATCCCACCCTCCCCCACACCTGCCCGCCCCGGAGCCTGCCGTGCCTCTGCGTGACTTCGTCATAGACATCGAACCCCTGCGCACCAGCCGGGACTTCCGCGCCGTCTTCATCGCCCGCGTGGTGTCCCTGTTCGGCCTCGGCATGGCGACGGTGGCCCTGTCCGCCCAGGTGTACGGACTGACGGGCTCCACCTTCGACGTCGCCGTCGCCAGCATGATCATGAGCATCACGGTGCTGCTCGGATCGCTCTGGGGCGGCGTCATGGCCGACCGGACCGACCGCCGACGGCTGATCGTGTGCGCCCGCGGCGCCGCCGCCCTCGCCTTCGCCGGCCTCGCCGTGAACGCGATGCTGCCGGACCCGACCCTGTGGGGCATCTACGTGTGCGTCGCCTGGGACGGCCTGGCCACGGGCGTCAGCGTGACGGCCCTGATGGCCGTCGCCCCCACCCTCGTGCGCCCCGACCAGCTCCCGGCCGCGGGCGCCCTGATCTCCCTGACCGGTGAGATCGGCTCCATCAGCGCGCCGTTCCTGGGCGGTGTGCTCCTCGCCCTGTGGGGGCCCGGCCCGGTCTTCGCCTTCACCGCCGTCACCACGGCCGTCACCACCCTCCTGATCTCCCGGATCCGCCCCCTGCCCCCGGTCGAGGACGACGAGGAGGACGAGGAGTCCGGTGCCGACACCGGATCGCTGCTGGTCGCCTTCAAGTACGCCGTGCGCAACCGCGTCGTGGGTGGACTGCTCGTGCTCGGCGGCGTGATGGCCCTCTTCAACCTCCCGGTCGTGCTCTTCCCCGAGATGGTCGACCGGCAGTTCCACGGCGGCGAGGTCATGCTCGGCCTCCTCTACACCGCCCCCGCCGTCGGCGCGGTCGCCGTCTCCGCCACCAGCGGCTGGCTCACCCGGGCCGCCCGGCCCGGCCGGCTCCTGATCCTCGCGGCCGTCACCGGCGGTCTGTCCGCCGTCGGCTTCGGCCTCAGCGGCAACATCTGGCTCGCCTGCGCGCTGCTCGCCGTGGGCGGGGCCGCCGGCACGGTGTACGAGATCCTCGAGTACGCCCTCGTCCAGCACAGCACCCCGGACCGGCTGCGCGGCCGCATCGTCAGCGTCATCACCACGCAGGGCACCACCGGAGGCGTCGTCGGAGACGTCGAGGTCGCCGCCCTCGCCCGCTGGTTCAGCCCCGGTGGGGCGGCCGTCGTCAACGGTGCGATCTGCGCCGTGGCCGCCGTCGTCGTGGCGATCGCCGTACCCGGCCTGCGCAAGGCCACCCTCCCCCGCGACGAACGCGGCGAGGAGGGCGAGGGCGACCGGCGCCACGACGCCGGTCCCGGCCCGGACACCGCCGGCCTGGCCCCCGCGACCCCCTAGGCCGTCTCTTCCGGATCTTGCCGGGCCCGGCCCGCCCGGCACGGCACCTCGCCGCGTTGTCGGGACACCCGAGTACGGCCAGTACACGGGCGCCCCTCCGCCTTGCGATGCACCGCACCGGACGACCCGGGCCCACCCGACAAGATCCGAAAGAGACGACCTAGGCCGCCTGCCCGCAGGCCCCCGCATCCCGTCGACCTCCCCCGGCCGGTCCCGCCACCGGCCGCGGACCCGCAGCGAATCTGGAGCACGATGTCCATGACCGAGCGTCCCTCCCAGCGCCTCCCCCTCACCGGGGCCCAGACCGGTGTCTGGTACGGCCAGCGGCTCGATCCCGACTCCCCGGTCTACAACGTCGGCCAGTACGTCGAGATCGACGGCCCGCTGGACGCCGGTCTGTTCGTGACGGCGCTCCGGCGGACGGTCTCCGAGAGCGAGGCCCTGACGGCGCGCTTCGCGGAGGGCCCCGACGGCGAGCCGTACCAGGTCACCTGGAGCGGGCCGGCCGCCGGACCGCTGGTCGCCGTACTCGACCACACCGGCCAGGACGATCCGTACGGCACCGCGCTGTCCCTCATGCGCGCCGACATGGCACGCCCGGTGGACCCGGTCCGTGACTCCCTGTACGTGTTCACGCTGCACAAGGTCGGCCCGGACCGCACCCTCTGGTACCAGCGGGCCCATCACCTCGTGCTCGACGCCTTCGGGTTCTCCCTGGTCTCCCGCCGCACCGCCGAGGTCTACACGGCCCTCGCCGCGGGCGAGGAGCCGACGCCCGACCCGTTCGGCGGGCTCGAGGTGATCCTCGCCGAGGAGCACGCCTACCGGGCCTCCCCGCGGTTCGCCGAGGACCGCGCCTACTGGCTGGAGCGGCTCGCGGACCACCCCGAGCCGGAGCCGCTGAGCGGTGCCCGCTACCCCGCGGCGCACTCGTTCCTGCGCGACGGCGCCACGCTGACCCAGCGGGAGACGGCCGGCCTGCTGGCCATAGCCCGTGCGGCGAAGGCCAGTTGGGCCGATGTGATGACCGCCGCGTTCGCCGCCTACCTGCACCGGGCCACCGGCGGCCGCGACGTGCTGCTCTCCCTGCCCGCCATGGCGCGGCTGGGCTCGGCGGCCCTCAAGGTGCCGTCCATGGTCGTCAACGTGCTGCCGTTGCGTGTCGCCGTGCGCCCGCAGACCCCGCTGGCCGAACTGGTCTCCGCGGTCGCGGCCGATGTCCGCGACCGGCGCCGCCACCAGCGCTACCGTGCCGAGGACATCCGCCGCGACCTCGGCCTGTCCGGCCGCGAACAGGGCCTGCTGGGGCCCATGGTCAACATCAAGGCCTTCGACAACTCCCTCGACTTCGCCGGAGCGGCCGGCTCCGTGCACAACGTCGCCGCCGGCCCCGTGGACGACCTCACCCTCGGCGTCCACCACGACGCCGCCGAGGGCCGGATCCGCTTCGAGCTCGACGCCAACCCCCAGGCGTACGACGCCGGCACCCTGGCCGCGCGCCGCGCCGAGTTCGCGCACTTCCTCCGTGAGGCCGCCGCGGCCGGGCCGCAGACCCCCGTCGGGCGCGCGGACCTGCTCACGCCGGCCGCCCGCGACGCCCTGCTGCTCGACCGGCACGACACCGACCACCCCGTCCCGGCCGGCACCGTCGTCGACGCCTTCGAACACGCCGCCCGGCTGCACCCCGAGGTGCCCGCCGTGATCGCGGGCGCGGACACCCTCGACTACGCCGCCCTGGAGGAACGCGCCAACCGGCTCGCCCGCCTGCTCATCGGCCGCGGCGCCGGCCCGGAGAGCATCGTCGGCCTCGCGCTGCCGCGTACCGCCGATCTCGTGGTGGCCCTGCTCGCCGTCATGAAGGCGGGCGGCGCCTATCTGCCGCTCGACCTCGACTACCCCGCCGACCGGCTGGAGTTCATGGTCGAGGACGCCCGCCCGCTGTGCGTGTTGACCACCCTGGACCGCGCGGCCGCCGCCCCGGTCGTGGACGGGGTCGAGACCGTCGTCCTCGATGCCCCCGACACGCTCGCCGAGCTCGCCGACACCGCCGCCGACGCCCCCACGGACGCCGACCGGACCGCGCCGCTGACCGGCGGCCACCCCGCGTACGTGATCTACACCTCCGGGTCCACGGGCCGCCCCAAGGGGGTCGTCGTTCCGCACGCGGCCCTCGCCAACTTCCTGCGCATGCAGGCCCACGCGCTCGAACTGGCCCCCGGTCAGCGGCTCGTCGCGGTCACCACCATCTCCTTCGACATCGCCGCCCTGGAGATCCACACCCCGCTGATCAGCGGCGCCACGGTGATCCTGGCCGACCGCGACACCGTACGGGACCCGGCCGCGCTCGCCACGCTCGTCGACGCCCACCGTCCCTCCGTCATGCAGGCCACGCCGTCGCTGTGGCACGCCCTGCTGGAGGACGGCCGCCCGGCCTCGCTCGACGGCACCCGGGTGCTCGTCGGCGGGGAGGCCCTGCCCGCCGCCCTCGCCGAACGCCTCGCGCGCACCGCGCGCTCGGTCACCAACGTGTACGGCCCGACCGAGGTCACCGTCTGGGCGACCTCCCGCCGGCTGGACCCCGGGCACACCGGGGTCCCGGACATCGGGGTGCCGTTCTGGAACACCCGTGCCCATGTCCTGGACGGGGCCCTGCGCCCGGTCGGCGTCGGCCGCCCCGGTGAGCTGTACCTCGCCGGGGACCAGCTGGCCCGCGGCTACCTCGGGCGCCACGCCCTGACGGCGGAACGTTTCGTCGCGGACCCGTACGGGCCCGCCGGCAGCCGGATGTACCGCACGGGCGACCTCGTACTCCGTCTCGCGGACGGCCGGATCGCCTTCCTCGGCCGCGTCGACGACCAGGTCAAGTTGCGCGGCTTCCGCATCGAACTCGGCGAGATCGAGAGCGCGCTGACCGCCGGTGAGGGCGTGGACCGGGCCGTGGCCCTGGTCCGCGAGGACCTCCCCGGCTTCCCGCACCTCGTCGGCTACGTCACCCCCGCCGCCCAGGGGCCCGCCCCCGACCCGGCGGGCCTGCGCCGGGCACTGGGCGAGCGGCTGCCCGAGTACATGGTCCCGTCCGCCGTGGTCGTGCTCGACGCCTTCCCGCTGACCGCCAACGGCAAGATCGACCGCCGTTCCCTGCCCGCGCCCGACCTGGCCGCCCTGGCGGGCAGCGGGGCGCGCGCGCCGCGCGGGGCCCGCGAGGAGATCCTCTGCGGGATCTTCACCGATGTGCTCGGCCTGGAATCGGTGGGCCCCGACGACGACTTCTTCACCCTCGGCGGCCACTCGCTGCTCGCCGCACGCGTGATCGCCCGGGTGCGCACGGCCCTGGACACCGAGTGCGGGATCCGGGACGTCTTCGAGGCGCGCACGGTGGCCGCGCTCGCCGCGCTGCTGGCCGAGCGCACGGCGGCCGCCCGTCCGGCGCCCGTCGCGGGTCCGCGCCCCGACCCGCTGCCGCTCTCGTACGCGCAGCAGCGCCTGTGGTTCGTGCACCAGGTGGAAGGCGCGAGCGCCACCTACAACATCCCGTTCGTGGTGCGCTTCGACACGGCCCTGGACGCGGACGCCCTGGACGCGGCCCTGCGGGACGTGGCGGGCCGCCACGAGACCCTGCGCACGGTCTTCGGGGAGCGGGACGGGGAGCCGTACCAGCGGGTCCTGGACCTGGCGGGGGCCGGAGTACGGCTGCACGTCCGCGACGTGGCCGCGGACGGGTTCGAGGCCGCGGTCCGGGACGCGCTGGGACACCTCTTCGACCTGTCCGGGGAGGCCCCCCTGCGGGTGACGCTGGTACGTGACGCGGCCGGCGGGGAACACGCCCTGGTGGTCCTGGTGCACCACATCGCGAGCGACGAATGGTCGATGGGGCCGTTCCTGCGCGACCTGGAGCGGGCGTATGCGGCCCGGTGCGCGGGCGAGGACCCGGAGCTCGGGGTTCCGGCCGTGCAGTACGGCGACTTCGCGCTCTGGCAGCGGGAGCTGCTGGGCTCGGCGCGGACCCCCGGTTCGCTCGCCGCCACCCAGGCGGCGTACTGGCGCGCGGCCCTGGCGGAGCTGCCACCGGAGGCCGGGCTGCCGGCCGACCGGCCGCGCCCGGCCGTGACCGACCCGGCCGGAGCCATGGTCTTCAAGGCGGTGCCGCGCGAACTGGCGGCCGCGGTGCGCTCACTGGCCCGCGAGACCGGCACCAGCGTGTTCATGGTGGTGCACGCGGCGGTGGCCGCGGTGCTGCACCGGCTCGGCGCGGGCGAGGACATCGTGCTCGGCAGCCCCGTCGCCGGCCGCGGCGACAGCGCGCTCGACGAGCTCGTCGGCTTCTTCGTCAACACGGTGGTGCTGCGCAGCGACCTGTCCGGCGACCCGTCCTTCACCGAACTGCTGGACCGGGTACGGACGGCCGACCTGGCCGCGCTCGACCACGCCGACCTGCCCTTCGACTCGGTGGTGGAGGAGGTCAATCCGCAGCGCTCGCTCTCCCGCCACCCGCTGTTCCGGACGATGGTCTCGCACAGCACGGTGACCCAGGACGTGGCGAACCTCTTCGGGTACCCGGCCCGGGTGGACCGGGTGGATCCCGGTGTCACCAAGTTCGACCTGGACATCACCTTCTCGGACGCGGCGCACAGCGAGGACCTGGAACTCGAGGTGTTCTACGCGACCGCGCTGTTCGACCGCCCGACCGTGGACACCTTCGTCCGGCGCCTGCTGCGCGCGCTCGCCGCGGCGGTGGCGGCCCCGGCGGACCCGGTGTCCTGGTGGGAGCTGCGGGACGAGGCCGAACGGGCCCGACTGACCCGCTGGAACGACACGGACCGGCCGGTGGAGCCGGGTGCGGTGACCGAGGTGTTCGCCGCCCGTGCGGCGGCGGCTCCCGACGCGGTGGCCGTGGTCGCCGGGGACGAGCGTCTCACCTTCGCCGAACTGGAGGACCGCGCGGGCCGGCTGGCGGCCCTGCTGGCCGAACGCGGCGTCGGCCCGGACACGGTGGTGGCCCTGGCCGTGCCGCGTTCCGCCGGGACCGTGGTGGCCACGCTCGCCGTCCTGAAGGCGGGCGGCGCCTATCTGCCGCTGGACCTGGACCACCCGGCCGAGCGGATCGCGTACATGCTCGGCGACGCGGCTCCGGTGTGCGCGGTGACCACCCGGGCGGTCGCGGACCGGCTGCCGGGCGTGGACCTGGTGGTCCTCGACGACCCGGAGACGGTGGAGGCGCTGGCGGTCGCCGTGCCCGGGGCCGATGTGCCCGTGGACCCCGAGCACGCCGCGTACGTCATCTACACCTCCGGATCCACCGGCCGGCCGAAGGGTGTCGTGCTCCGGCACGCCGGTCTGACCCGGCTCTTCCGCGACCACGAGCGGGAGCTGTACCTGCCGGTCGCCGAGCGGCTCGGACGCCGGGTGCGGGCGCTGCACACCGCCTCCTTCTCCTTCGACTCCTCGTGGGAGCAGCTGCTGTGGCTGGTCGCCGGGCACGAGCTGCACGTCCTGGACGAGTACGGGCGCCGGGACGCGGACGCCGTCGTGGCCTACGTGCGGGCGGAGCGGATCGACACGCTCGACGTCACTCCCTCGTACGGACGGCAGCTGGTCGACGCCGGTCTGCTGACGGGCGGGTGGCGGCCGCCGCTGTTCCTCCTGGGCGGCGAGGCGGTGCCGCCCGCGCTGTGGGAGGAGCTGCGCGCCGTCCCGGGGGTGGAGGTCGTCAACTACTACGGGCCGACCGAGTTCACGGTGGACGCCCTGGTGGCGCGGGTGGGCGACTGCGTCTCGCCGGTGGTGGGCCGGCCGCTGGACAACAGCCGGGCGCACGTGCTGGACGGGCGGCTGCGGCCGGTGCCCGTAGGGGTGCCGGGTGAGCTGTACCTGGCGGGTGAGCAGAACGCCCGTGGCTACCTGGGCCGGTTCGCGCTCACGGCGGAACGTTTCGTCGCGGATCCGTTCGGTTCTCCGGGCTCCCGTATGTACCGCACGGGCGACCTCGTGCGGTGGCGGGCCGACGGCCTGCTGGAGTTCCTCGGCCGCGTCGACGACCAGGTGAAGATCCGCGGCTTCCGGGTGGAGCCGGCCGAGGTCGAGGCCGAACTCGCCGCCCTGGACGGGGTGGCCTCGGCCGCCGTGGTGGTCCGCGAGGACACCCCGGGCCTGCCGCGGCTCGTCGGCTACGTCACGGGTCCGGCCGATCCGGTCCGGCTGCGGGCCCAGCTGGCCGACCGGCTGCCCGAACACTTGGTCCCGGCCGCCGTGATGGTGCTGCCGGTCCTGCCGACGAACGTGAACGGAAAGCTGGACAAGGCCGCGCTGCCGGTTCCGGTCGCGACGGCCGACACCGCCGGGCGGGCCCCGCGCGGGGCCGCCGAGGAACGGATCGCCGAGGTCTTCGCCCAGGTGCTGTCCCTCCCCTCGGTCGGCGCCGACGAGGACTTCTTCCGCCTCGGCGGGCATTCCCTGCTCGCCACCCGCCTGGTGGCCCGGATCCGGACGGCGCTGGGCGCCGACTGCACGGTGCGGGACGTGTTCGAGCTGCGTACGGTCGCGGCGCTCGCGGAGCGGGTGGCCGGCCGCCGGTCGGCGGTCCGCCCTACGCTGACCGCGGGTCCGCGGCCGGAGCGAATCCCGCTGTCGTACGCCCAGGCGCGGCTGTGGTTCCTGCACCGGATGGAGGGCCCGAACGCCACGTACAACATCCCGCTGGCCCTGCGGCTGCGCGGGGAGCTGGACCTGGCCGCGCTGGAGGCGGCCGTGCACGAGGTGACGGCCCGACACGAGGCGCTGCGTACCGTTTTCGCGGAGGATGCCGAGGGCCCGTACCAGCGGGTGCTCGCTCCCTCGGACGTGGCCGTGCCCTTCGCCGTGGCCGATGTGGAGCCGGCCGATCTGGGCCGGAGCATCGACGCGGCGGCCGGTCACTCCTTCGACCTGGACACCGAGACGCCTCTGCGGGTGAGCGTGCTGCGCACCGCCGCCGACGACCAGGTGCTGCTCCTGCTGCTGCACCACATCGCCGGTGACGAGTGGTCGGCCGGACCGCTGCTGGCCGACCTGGCCGCCGCCTACACGGCCCGGTGCGCGGGCGGGGTCCTGGAAAGCGCGCCGCCCGCCGTCCAGTACGCGGACTACGCGCTCTGGCAGCGCGAGCTGCTGGGCGACGCGGCGGTCCCCGGATCGGTCGCGCACGACCAGGCCGGCTTCTGGCGCGAGGCCCTGGCCGGGCTGCCCCAGGAACTGGCGCTGCCGGTCGACCGCCCGCGTCCGGTCCGCCCCACGCACGAGGGCCGGACCATGTCCGTGCCCCTGCCCCAGGACCTGGTGGAGGGACTGGAGGCACTGACCCGGGACCGCGGCACCACGATGTACACGGTGGTGACCGCCGCCGTGGCGGCGCTGCTGCACCGGCTCGGCGCGGGCGAGGACATCCCGCTGGGCAGCCCGGTGGCGGGGCGCGGCGAGGAGGCCCTGGACGGACTGGTCGGGTTCTTCGTGAACACCCTGGTCATCCGGGCCGACCTGGCGGGCGAGCCGTCGTTCGCCGAACTGTTGCGCCGGACGGCCGCCTTCGGAGCGGCCGCCCTCGCGCATGCCGACCTGCCGTTCGACGCGGTGGTCGAGGCCGTCGATCCGGAGCGCTCGCTCGCGCGGCACCCGCTGTTCCAGACGATGGTGGCCTACGAGGACGGCGGCGCCGAGCCGCTGCGCGCCCTCGGCTCCCTGCCGGCCGAGGAGTTCCCGGTCCAGGCCGGGGACGCCAAGTTCGACCTGGAGATCCTCTTCCGTCGTACGCCGGGCACCGGCGGCGCGCCGACCTCGATGACCTGCGGGGTGCGGTACGCGACCGACCTCTTCGACGCGGAGACCGTACGGTCGCTGCTGACCCGGCTGCTGCGGCTGCTCGGCGCGGCCGCGACGGCCCCGGAGGTCCCGCTGGCCGAGCTGGAGCTGCTCGATCCCGCCGAACGCGCCCAGGTGCTGGAGGGGTGGAACGACACCGTCCGGCCGGTGGCGCCGCAGACCCTGGAGTCGCTGAGCGCGGCCGGCTCCCGGCGCGATCCGCTGGCGACGGCCCTCGTCCTCGAGGGGCTCGAGCTGTCGCGCGCCGACTTCGAGGAGCGGGTGAACCGGCTGGCGCGGCTGCTGATCGGCTGCGGGGTGGGGCCGGAGTCGGTGGTGGCCGTGGCTCTGCCGCGCTCCTTCGACCTGGTGGTGGCCCTGCACGCGGTGGTCCGGGCCGGCGGTGCCTATCTGCCGCTCGACCTCGGCCTGCCGACCGAGCGCCTGGCGTACATGGCGGAGACGGCCGCGCCGGTCTGCCTGCTGACGGACCTGCCCTCGCTGGGGGCGCTCCCGGAGCTGCCCGACACCGAGATCCTCGTCCTGGACGCGCCGGAGCGGGCGGCCGAGCTGGCCGCGCTGCCGGGTGGCCCTGTCGCGGACGCGGAGCGGCGCGCGCCGCTGCTCCCCCACCACCCCGCCTACGTGATCTTCACCTCCGGTTCCACCGGTATGCCCAAGGGTGTGCTGGTCGAGCACGAGGCGATCGTCAACCGGCTGCGCTGGATGCAGGACGCGTACGGTCTCGACTCCACCGACCGGGTGCTGCAGAAGACCCCGGCGAGCTTCGACGTGTCGGTGTGGGAGTTCTTCTGGCCGCTCGCCGAGGGCGTGCCGCTGGTGATCGCCCGTCCCGACGGGCACAAGGACCCGTTGTACCTCGCCGGGCTGATCCGCGAACAGCGCGTGTCCGTACTGCACTTCGTCCCGTCCATGCTCGCCGCGTTCCTCGGCGAGACCGACATCGCGGACTGCCCGTCGCTGCGGCTGGTCGTGTGCAGCGGCGAGGCCCTGCCGAGCGAGCTCGTCACCCGCTTCCACGCGTCCGCTCCCGGCGGCGCGACCCGACTGGTGAACCTGTACGGCCCCACCGAAGCGGCCGTCGACGTCACCGCCTCGGACTGCCCGTCCAGCGGCTCGGGTTCCGTGCCCGCGTCTTCCTCCGCCTCCATCGGCAGCCCCGTGTGGAACACCCGTGTCTACGTCCTGGACGCCCGGCTGCGGCCGGTCCCCGTCGGGGTGCCCGGCGAGCTGTACCTGGCCGGCGTCCAGCTGGCCCGCGGCTACCTCGGCCGCCCCGCGCTGACCGGCGAGCGCTTCGTCGCCGACCCGTACGGCGCCCCCGGCACCCGCATGTACCGCACCGGCGACCTGGTGCGCCGGAGCCGGGACGGGCAGCTGGAGTACCTCGGCCGCACCGACGACCAGGTCAAGCTGCGGGGGTTCCGCATCGAACTCGGGGAGGTCCAGGCCGTCCTGACGAGCGCGCCGGAGGTGGTGCAGGCCGCCGCCGTCGTCCGCGAGGACCAGCCCGGGGTGCAGCGCCTCGTCGCCTACGTGGTCCCCGCGCCCGGCGCCACGCTCGACCGGGTCGCCCTGCGCGCTCTGGCGGCCGCCCGCCTGCCCGAGTACATGGTCCCCGCCGTGGTCGTCGAGCTGACGGAGTTGCCGCTCTCCGCGAACGGCAAGCTGGACCGACGGGCGCTGCCCGCGCCCGCCGCACCGGTCGCCGGTGCCTCGCGGGCTCCGCGCGACGCCCGTGAGGAGATCCTCGCGGGGATCCTGGCCGACGTACTGGGCCTGGAGTCGGTCGGTGTGGAGGACGACTTCTTCGCCCTCGGCGGCCACTCGCTGCTCGCCGCCCGTGCGGTGGGTCGTTTCCGGGCCGCTCTGGACGTGGACTGCGCCATCCGCGACCTGTTCGAGGCGCGGACCGTGGCCGCGCTGGCCGCCCTCCTCGCGGAGCGCTCCGGTGCGGGGCGTCCGCGTCTCACGGTGGCCGCGCCGCGGCCCGAGCGGCTGCCGCTGTCCTTCGCGCAGCGCAGGCTGTGGCTGCTGGACAGCGTGCGCGGTCCGAGCACCACCTACAACGTGCCGCTCGCGGTGCGGCTGAGCGGCCCGGTGGACACCGTGGCCCTGGCGGCGGCCGTCAGGGACCTGGTCGCCCGGCACGAGAGCCTGCGGACGGTGTTCCATGAGGACGAGGGCGAGCCGTACCAGGTGGTCCTGCCGGCCGAACGGGCCGGTGTGGCGCTGAGCGTGCGCGAGGTGGCGGCGGACCGGCTGGAGGAGGAGGCGGTCCGCGCCGGCGGGCACGTCTTCGACCTGGCGGCCGAGCCGCCGGTGCGGGTCACGCTGCTGCGGGCCGCGCCCGAGGACCATCTGCTGGTGGTGCTGGTGCACCACATCGCGACGGACGAGGGGTCGGCCGGCCCGCTGCTGGCGGACCTGGACCGGGCGTACACCGCGCGTTCGGTGGGCGCGGAGCCCGCTTTCGCGCCGCTGCCGGTGCAGTACGCCGACTTCGCCTTGTGGCAGCGGGAGTTGCTCGGCGACGCGGCCGATCCGGACTCGGTGGCGGGCCGGCAGGCCGCGTACTGGCGGCAGGCGCTGGTCGGCGCCCCCGCGGAGCCGGCGCTGCCCGCCGACCGGCCGCGGCCCGCGGTCCCCTCGTACGAGGGGGACGTGGTGACCTTCGAGGTCCCGGCGCGGACCGGAGCGGGGCTCGCGCGGATCGCCCGCGAGGGCGGCGCGACGCTGTTCATGGTGGCGCACGCGGCCGTCGCGGCGCTGCTGCACCGGCTGGGCGCGGGTGAGGACATCCCGCTGGGCAGTCCGGTCTCGGCCCGGGAGGGCGAGGCACTGGACGGGCTCGTCGGCTTCTTCCTGAACACGCTGGTGCTGCGCGCCGACCTGTCCGGGGATCCGAGCTTCGCCGAGCTGGTGGCGCGGGTGCGCGACACCGGGTCGGCGGCCTTCGCGCATGCCGATCTGCCGCTGGAGGCGGTGGTGGAGGCGGTGGATCCGGAGCGGTCACGGTCGCGCAATCCGCTGTTCCAGACGATGGTGACCTACCACTCCGTGGGCGGGGCGGTACCGGAGCTGTTCGGGCTGCCGGCGCGGGAGTTCACCGTGGAGACCGGCGGGGCCAAGTTCGATCTGGAGATCGCGTTCGGAGCCTCCGAGGAGCACGGGGCGATCGCGGGCGGAATCCGCTTCGCCTCCGACCTCTTCGACCGCGCGACGGTCGAACTGCTGGCCCGGCGGCTGCTGTTGCTGTTGGACTCCGTCGTGGAGGCGCCCGAGCGGCCGGTCTCGGCGATCGAGGTGCTGGACCCGGTGGAACGCGAACTCGCGCTGCACGGCTGGAACGACACCGGCCGCCCGCCGGGCGGGGCGCGGACGCTGGCCGCCCTCGTGGCGGCGGGCGCGAAGGAGGAGAGCGGCCCCGCGCTGGTCTTCGAGGGTGACGAGCTGTCGCGCGCCGACTTCGAGGAGCGGGTGAACCGGCTGGCGCGGCTGCTGATCGACCGCGGGGTGGGGCCGGAGTCGGTGGTGGCCGTGGCCCTGCCGCGCTCCTTCGACCTCGTCGTCGCCCTGCACGCGGTGGTCCGGGCCGGCGGCGCGTACCTGCCGCTCGACCTCGGCCTGCCGACCGAGCGCCTCGCGTACATGACCCGGACCGCCGAGCCGGTCCTGATACTTACCGACACATTGTCGGGAACCTTGCTCGCGTCCGAAGTGGGCCGGGAGCGGGTCCTGTTGGACTCCCCCACGGTCCGGTCCCGGCTGGCCGCACTGGCCGGCTCGGACCTGGCCGAGGCGGAGCGGCGCGCGCCGCTGCTCCCCCACCACCCCGCCTACGTGATCTTCACCTCCGGCTCCACCGGCATGCCCAAGGGTGTGCTGGTCGAGCACGAGGCGATCGTCAACCGACTGCGGTGGATGCAGGGCGCCTACACCCTGCGCCCGGGAGACCGGGTGCTCCAGAAGACCCCGGCGAGCTTCGACGTCTCCGTCTGGGAGTTCTTCTGGCCGCTCGCCGAGGGCGTGCCGCTGGTCATCGCCCGTCCCGACGGGCACAAGGACCCGCTGTACCTCGCCGAGCTGATCAGCGAACAGCGCGTGTCCGTACTGCACTTCGTCCCGTCCATGCTCGCCGCGTTCCTCGGCGAGACCGACATCGCCGACTGCCCGTCGCTGCGGCTGGTCGTGTGCAGCGGCGAGGCCCTGCCGAGCGAGCTCGTCACCCGCTTCCACGCCTCGGCCGCCGGCGCCCCGGTGGCACTGGAGAACCTCTACGGCCCCACCGAGGCGGCCGTCGACGTCACCTCCGGCGCCTGCACCCCGCTCACCGCCGCGGAGGGACGGGCCTCGGCCCCGATCGGTCTGCCGGTGTGGAACACCCGCGTGTACGTGCTCGACGCCCGGCTGCGGCCGGTGCCCGTCGGGGTGCCCGGCGAACTGTACCTGGCCGGCGTCCAGCTCGCCCGCGGCTACCTCGGCCGCCCCGCACTGACCGGCGAGCGCTTCGTCGCCGACCCGTACGGCGCCCCCGGCACCCGCATGTACCGGACGGGTGACCTCGTACGGCGCCTCGCCGACGGCCGCCTCGACTACCTGGGCCGCACCGACGACCAGGTCAAGCTGCGCGGCTTCCGCATCGAACTCGGCGAGATCGAGGCCGTCCTGACGAGCGCGCCCGAGGTGGACCGGGCCGCCGTCGTCGTCCGCGAGGACCAACCGGGCGTACGGCGCCTGGTGGCCTACGCGGTGCCCGCGCCCGGCGCCACGCTCGACCGGGTCGCCCTGCGCGCTCTGGCGGCCGCCCGCCTGCCCGAGTACATGGTCCCGGCCGTGTTCACGGAGCTGGAGCGGCTCCCGCTGTCCGCCAACGGCAAGCTCGATCGGCGGGCGCTGCCCGCGCCGGTGATCGCCGCGCCCGCCGCGCCGGCCGCCCCGGCCGCCCAGGTGCCCGCCGGCACCCCCGAGCAGATCCTGTGCGCGCTGATGGGCGAGGTGCTGGGCCTGCCCGGGGTCGGCCCCGACGCCAACTTCTTCGAGCTCGGCGGCGACAGCATCGTCTCCATCCGGCTGGTGGGGCTGGCCCGCAAGGCCGGGCTGACCGTCTCCGCCCGGCAGATCTTCACGCACCCGACTCCGGCCGCGCTCGCCTCGGTCGCCACGGTGCCGGAGCCCTCGGCCGCGCCCGCCGCCCGTACGGCCGACGCGGGTCCCGGCCCGCTGCCGTTGCCTCCGGTGGCGTCCTGGTTGGCCGAACGGGGTGGCCCGTTCGCCTCGTTCGCGCAGGCCCGGCTGGTCCGGCTGCCCGCCGGGGCACGGCGCCCGCACCTCACGGCCGCGCTCCAGGCGGTACTGGACCACCACGACGGGCTGCGCCAGCGGCTGACCGTGCCCCGCCCCGGGGTGTGGAGCGCGGAGATCCGGCCGACGGGCGCGGTGGACGCCGCCGCCGTCCTGGAGGGCGTGGACGCGGCCGGCCTCTCCGACGCGGGCCTGCGCGAGCGGGTCGCCGCCGAGTCCGAGCGGGTCTGGCGCCTGCTGGACCCCGAGGCGGGGGCCCTCGTACGCGCCGTGCACCTCGACCGGGGTCCGGCCGAGCCCGGCCGGCTGCTGCTCGTCGTCCACCACCTCGCGGTGGACGAGGTGTCCTGGCAGATCCTGCTGCCCGACCTGGAGGCGGCCCACGAGGCCGCCGCCGCGGGCCGGACACCGGCCCTGGAGCCGGTCGGGACCCCGCTGCGGGCCTGGACCACGCACCTGCTGGCCGAGGCGCAGAGCCCGCGCCGCACCGCCGAGCTGGACCGCTGGCTGGCCGCCGCCCCCGGCGGGCCGCTGCTCGCCGGGCGCCCGCTGGACCCGTCCACGGACACGGCCGCCACCGCGCGCCGGCTGTCCGTACGGATCTCCGCCGAGCGCACGGCCCCGCTGCTCCAGGCCGTTCCGGCCGCCTTCCACGGCACCGTCGGGGACGCCCTGCTGAGCGCGCTGGTCCTGGCGGTCGGCGACTGGGTGACCCGCTCGGGCCGGGCCCGACCGGACGGTTTCACGGTGGACCTGGAGGGTCACGGCCGGGAGCAGGAGCTGCTGCCGGGCGCCGACCTCACCCGCACGGTGGGCTGGTTGACCAGCATCCACCCGCTGCGGCTGCCGGTGGGCGCGTACGACCCGGCGGCCCTCGCCGCCGGGCGCGCGGACGCCGGGGCGCTGCTCAAGGAGGTCAAGGAGCTGCTGCGGGCGGTGCCCGACGGCGGGCTCGGCGCCGGCCTGCTCCGCTACAACAACCCGGCCACGGCCCGGCTGTTCGACCCGGCGGCCCGCGCCGAGATCCTGTGGAACTACCTGGGCCGGCAGACCGGCCGGGCCGACTCCGCCTGGGGCCCGGCCCCGGAGGCGGACGCCCTGTCCGCCCGACCCGACCCGGCGATGCCGCTCTCCCACGTACTGGAGATCACCGCGGAGATCACCGACGGGGACGGCGGGCCGGAACTCACCGCCCACTTCATCTGGGCCGGCGAGGCGCTCTCCCAGGACACCGTGGGGCAGCTCGCGGACGGCTGGACGGCCGCCGTGGACGCCCTCGCCGCCTGGGCCGACGGCGGCACGTCCGCGGGGTACACCCCCTCGGACCTCGACCTGGTCGATCTCGACCAGGACCAGATCACCATGCTCGAAGAAATGTGGAGGGCCCAGCAGTGACGCAGGCTCGAATAGAGGACATGCTTCCGCTGTCCCCCTTGCAGCAGGGCATGCTGTTCCATTCCGTCTACGACGCGAGCGCGCCGGACGTGTACACGGTGCAGGTCTCCGTGTCGCTGGCCGGCCCCGTGGACGCGGACCGGCTGGAGCGGGCGGGCGCGGCTCTGCTGCGCCGCCACCCCAACCTGCGGGCCGGCTTCTGGCACGAGGGGGTACCGCAGCCGGTGCAGTTCGTACCGGCCGAGGTGACCTTCGCGCTCGGCCGGGCGGACCTGTCGGCCGACCCCTCGCCGGCCGCCTTGGGTCGGGCGGAACGGGCCGAGCTGGACCGCCGGTTCGAGCTGCACCGGCCGCCGCTGCTGCGGCTGCTTCTGGTGCGCCGGGGCCCTGACGACCACCTCCTCGTGGTCACCGTGCACCACATCCTGGTCGACGGCTGGTCGATGCCGCTGCTCGTCGGGGACCTCCTCGCGCTGTACGAGAGCGACGGCGACGCCCCGGCGCAGCAGCCCGTACGCCCCTACCGCGACTACCTCAAGTGGCTGAAGGCCCAGGACGTCCCGGCCGCCGAGGGCGCCTGGCGCTCCGCGCTGGCCGGCCTGGACGAGGCCGTGCTGGTGGCCCCGGCCGACCCGTCCCGTACGGCGGTGCGGCCCGGTGTGCACCGGGTGGAGCTGTCGGAGGCGGCCACCGGCCGGCTGACGGCCGCGGCCCGGTCGCTGGGCACCACGCCCAGTACGGTGATCCAGGCGGTCTGGGGGCTGCTGCTCGGCAGCCTGACGGGCCGCCGGGACGTGGTCTTCGGGCTGACGGTCGCGGGCCGGCCCGAGGAGCTCCCCGGTGTGGAGTCGATGGTCGGACTGTTCATCACCACCGTCCCGGTGCGGCTCACGGCCCGGCCGTGGGAGAGCGTCGCGGACCTGCTGAGACGGTTCCGGGACGAGCAGAACGCGTTGCTCGCCCACCATCACCTGGGCCTGCGGCTGATCCAGAAGCAGGCGGGCGGCGGCGAGCTGTTCGACACCCTCGTCGTCATCGAGAACTACCCGGTGGACCCGTCCGCCCGGGCGCCGCTGGCCGACGGGGTGCGGGTGACGGGCGTGGAGGCCCGGGACGGCACGCACTTCCCGCTCACCCTGTCCGTGTCCCTGGACGAGCGGGCCGAACTGGCCCTGGAGTACCGGCCGGACCTGTTCGACCCCCGGACCGCCGCCCGGGTGGCCGAGCGGTTCACCGCCCTGCTGGACCAGGTCGCGGGCGATCCGGGCCGGCCGGTGGGGACCCTGGAGCCGCTGGGCGCCGCCGACCGCGCGGAGCTGCGTACCAAGGAAGCGGGCACCGCGCGCGATGTGGCCGACGGTACGGTCGCCGACCGGTTCGCCGCGCAGGCCGCCGCGACCCCGGACGCCTGCGCGGTGGTCTCCGGACCCGACCGGCTGACCTTCGCGGAACTCGACGCCCGGGCCGCCGGGCTGGCCGCGCTGCTGGCCGCGCGCGGCGCCGGACCCGAGTCGGTGGTGGCGCTGGCCGTGCCGCGCTCGGCCGCATCGGTGGTGGCCGTCCTGGCCGTCCTGAAGTCCGGGGCCGCCTATCTGCCGCTGGACCTGGACTACCCGGCCGACCGGATCGCCCTGATGCTGGAGGACGCGGCGCCCGTCTGTGTGCTGACCACGGAGGCGGCGCTCGCGCTGCTGCCCGCCGGGGCGGCGGACGGGCCGGAGCGGATCGTGCTGGACTCGGCGGGGACGACCGCCGAACTCGCCTCGCAGGGCGACGGATTCCGGCCGCCGCGCACGGGGTCCGGGCACCCGGCGTACGTGATCTACACCTCCGGTTCCACGGGCCGCCCCAAGGGCGTGGTCCTGACCCACGGCGGTCTGTCGAACCTGTACGCCAATCACGTCGCGGAGGTCTTCGCCCCGGCCGTGGCGGCCGCGGGCGGGCGGCAGCTGCGCGCCCTGCACACCGCCTCCTTCAGCTTCGACACCTCGTGGGAGCAGCTGTTCTGGATGGTCTCGGGGCACGAGCTGCACGTCCTGGACGAGATCGGCCGCCGCGACGCCGAGTTCACCGTGGACTACGTCCGCGAGCACCGGATCGACGCCATGGACGTGACGCCGACCTACGCCGGGGCCCTGCTGGAGTGGGGGCTGCTGAGCGGCTCGCACCACCGGCCGGGACTGCTGCTGCTGGGCGGCGAGGCCGTGCCCGAGTCGCTGTGGACCGAGGTCCGCGAAGCCCCCGGGGTCATGTCGGTGAACCTGTACGGACCCACCGAGTACACGGTGGACGCCCTGGGCGCGGACCTCGCCGACTCGGCCACCCCGATCGTGGGCCGGCCCATCGGCAACACCTGCGCCCGCGTGCTGGACTCGGCCCTGCGGCCCGCGCCGGCCGGCACCCCCGGTGAGCTGTACCTGGCGGGCCACGGCCTGGCCCGCGGCTACCTGGGCCGGTTCGCGATGACCGCCGAGCGCTTCGTGGCCGACCCGTACGGTCCGGCGGGCTCGCGGATGTACCGTACGGGCGACCTCGTACGGCTACGGTCCGACGGGCAGTTGGAGTTCCTGGGGCGGGCCGACGACCAGGTGAAGATCCGCGGCTACCGGATCGAGCTCGGCGAGGTGGAGTCCGCGCTGTCCGCGCTGCCCGGTGTGGGGTCCGCCGCCGTGGTGGTCCGCGAGGACACCCCCGGGGTCAAGCGGCTCGTCGGCTACGTGACCGGCCCGGTCGAAGCGGCGGCCCTGCGGGAGGCGCTGGCCGCCGTACTGCCCGACCACATGGTCCCGGCGGCCGTGGTGGTCCTGGACGCGCTGCCGACGAACGTCAGCGGCAAGCTGGACCGGGGCGCGCTGCCCGCGCCCGAGCTGGGCGCGGCGGAGCTGTCGCGGCCGCCGCGGGACGCCCGCGAGGAGGCGCTGCGCGCCGTCTTCGCCCAGGTGCTGGGGCTCGCCTCGGCCGGGATCGACGACGACTTCTTCGCGCTGGGCGGGGACAGCATCGTCTCCATCCAGCTGGTGACCCGGGCCCGCAAGGCGGGCCTGGTCCTCACCCCGCGCGACGTCTTCGAGCTGCGGACCGTGGAGCGGATGGCGGCCGCGGCCCGCGACGTCTCGGAGCAGGACGGCGATCACCTGGCGTCGGCCGGCCCGCTCGTCACCCTCGACGCCGGGCAGGAGGCCGCGCTGGCCGCGGTGTTCCCGCAGGTGGCGGAGGTGCTGCCGCTCGCGCCGCTGCAGGAGGGCCTGTACTTCCACGCCGTGTACGACGACCGGGCGCTCGACGTCTACCTGATGCAGAACTTCGTCGAACTGCTGCACGCCGTCGACGGGCCCGCCCTGCGCGCCGCCTTCGACACCCTGCTGCGCCGCCACCCGAACCTGCGGTCCGGTTTCTGGCACGAGGGCCTGGACAGCCCGGTGCAGGTGGTGCCGGGCGAGTGGGAACTGCCCTGGCGGGAGATCGACCTCAGCCATCTGGACCGGGCGGCGCAGGACGAGGCGCTGCGGGAGTTCTCGCCGGCCGACGCGGCGACGCGGTTCGACCTGGCGGCCCCGCCGCTGCTGCGCGTGGCCCTGATCCGGTTCTCGGCGGAGCGCTGGATGCTGTGTGTGACGCAGCACCACATCCTGACCGACGGCTGGTCGGAGTCGCTGTTCTTCGAGGAGCTGTTCGCCCTCTACGGGCACGGCGGCTCCGCGGACGTGCTGCCGCCCGTCACCCCGTACCGGGACTACCTGCGCCGGCTGTCGGCCGTGGACCGGGACGCCGCCGAGCAGGCCTGGCGTACCCATCTGTCGGGGCTGGACCAGGCCACGCTCGTGGCCCGGGCGGATCCGGACCGGCGGCCGGTGACCGCCGAGGTGGTGGACCTCTCCCTGGACGAGGCCACCAGTGATCGGCTGCGGTCCTTCGCCCGGGGCTGTGGGGTCACCCTCAACACCGTGCTCAGCACGGCCTGGGCGATGACGCTGGCCGGGATGACGGGGCGCGACGACGTGGTGTTCGGCGCCACCGTCTCCGGCCGTCCCGCGGACCTCGCCGGCGTGGACCGGATGATCGGCATGTTCATGAACACGCTGCCGCTGCGGGTCGCCCTGCGCCCCGACGAGCCGCTGCGCGACCTCCTGGTGCGGGTGCAGGGCGAGCACGCGGCCCTGCTGCCGCACCACTACGTGGGACTCGGGCCGATCCAGCGGCTGACCGGCCTCGGGCAGCTCTTCGACACCCTGTACGTGTTCCGCAACACGCCGCTGAACGACGCCGCCCGCGAGGAGGCGGTGGCGGCCCACGCGATCGGCTGGACGCACAGCGTGGACGGTACCCACTATCCGCTGACCCTCGCCGTCACCCCGGGTCCGGTGCTGGAGCTGAGCCTCGGCTACCGGCCCGACCTGTACGACGAGGCCACCGCCCGGCACCTGGCGGGCCGGCTCGCGCTGCTCGTGGAGCAGCTCGCCGACGGCGGGGCCCTCCCGGTGGGCCGGCTGGTCACGCTGGAGGCCGCGGAGCGGGCCGAATTGCTGGCGTCCGGCGACGACACGGGCCACGCGGTCCCGGACACCACGGTGATCGACCTGTTCGCCGAGCAGGCCGCCCGGACCCCCGGGGAGACGGCCCTGGTCTTCGAGGGCCGGCGGCTCAGCTACGCGGAGCTCGACTCCCGGGCGAACCGGCTGGCCCGGGCCCTGGTGGCGCGGGGCGCGGGGCCGGAGGCCGTGGTGGCCCTGGGGCTGCCCCGGTCGGCGGACTTCGTGGTCGCGCTGTTCGCCGTGCTGAAGACCGGCGCGGCCTATCTGCCGCTGGACCTGGACCACCCCGTGGACCGGCTCGGCGCGATGGTCGCCGACGCGGCTGCGCTGTGCCTGGTCACGACGGCCCCGGTGACGGACCGGGTGCCGGTGGTGGAGGGTGTACCGGCGCTGCTGCTGGACGACCCCGCGGTGCTGGCCGAGCTGACGGCGCTGCCGGAAGGGCCCTTGGCGGATGTGGAGCTGACGGGAGTGCGGGACGGCCGGCACCCGGCGTACATCATCTACACCTCCGGCTCGACCGGGCGCCCCAAGGGGGTCGTGGTCCCCTACTCGGGCCTGACCAACATGCTCCTCAACCACCGCGAGCGGATCTTCGCACCGGCGGTGGCACTGGCGGGCGGGCGCCGGATGAGAGTGGCGCACACCGTGTCCTTCGCCTTCGACATGTCGTGGGAGGAGTTCTTCTGGCTGGTCGACGGGCACGAGGTGCACGTCATCGGCGAGGAGCTGCGCCTGGATCCGGCGGCCCTGACCGCGCACTACGACCGCGTGGGCATCGACGTGGTCAACGTGACGCCGTCCTACGGCCTGCAGCTGGTCGAGGCGGGTCTGCTGGACGCGGACCGGCACCGGCCCACGCTGTTCCTGCTGGGCGGCGAGGCGGTGCCGGACGGCCTGTGGGAGCTGCTGAAGCGCACCGAGGGCACCATGGGCTACAACCTGTACGGCCCGACCGAGTACACGATCAACGCGCTGGGCGCCGACGTGGACGACAGCGCGAGCTCGTGCGTCGGACGGCCCATCTTCAACACCCGTGCCTACGTGCTGGACAGTGCCCTGCGGCCGGTCCCGGCGGGCGTGGTCGGTGAGCTCTACCTCGCCGGAGCGGGCCTGGCACGCGGCTACTTCGGGCGGCCGTCGCTGACCGCGGAGCGGTTCGTCGCCGACCCGTTCGGCGAGCCGGGCACCCTGATGTACCGGACGGGCGACCTGGTGCGGTGGCGCGGGGACGCGCAGATCGACTACCTCGGGCGCGCCGACGACCAGGTCAAGATCCGCGGGTTCCGCATCGAGCTCGGTGAGATCGAGTCGGCGGTCGCGGCCGAGCCGGGCATCGCGGCGGCGGCCGTGGTCGTCCACACCGGGCCGACCGGCGTCAAGCGGCTGGTCGCGTACACGGTGGCATCGGCCTCGGTCGCGCCCGAACCGGCCGCCCTGCGGGCCCGGCTGTCCGCCTCGCTGCCGGAGTACATGGTTCCGTCGGCCTTCGTGGAGCTGTCGGCGCTGCCGCTGACGGTGAACGGGAAGGTGGACCGGGCGGCGCTGCCCTCCCCCGACTTCGGGGACGCGGGCGGTGGCCGGGCGCCGAAGGACGCGCGCGAGGAGCTGCTCTGCAGGGTCTTCGCGGACGTGCTGGGGCTGGAGCGGGTCGGGGCCGAGGACAACTTCTTCGAGCTCGGCGGCCATTCGCTGCTGGCGATGCGGCTGGTCGGCCGGATCCGCGCGGAACTCGGCACCCCCGTCCAGGTCGGCGCCGTGATGGCCGCGCCGACGGTGGCGGACCTGGCCGCCCGGATCGGCTCGGACGCCCGCCGGGACGCGCTGCGGGTGCTGATGCCGCTGCGGGAACGGGGCACGGCGGCGCCGCTGTTCTGCTTCCACCCGGCGTCCGGTTTCGCCTGGCAGTACACGGGCCTGCTGCGCCACCTGGACGCGGACCGGCCCGTGTACGGGCTCCAGTCGCCGGGGCTCGCGGGCGCGCAGCCGGACGTGGCCGACGTCGCCGCGCTCGCGGAGCTGTACCTGGCGGAGATCCGTACGGTGCAGCCGCAGGGTCCGTACCACTTCCTCGGCTACTCCTTCGGCGGAACGGTCGCCCAGACGCTGGCCGCGCTGCTCCAGGAGCGCGGCGAGGAGGTGGCCTTCCTGGGGCTGCTGGACGCGTATCCGCCGGAGATCGAGGACTGGTCGTACATCGACGCGCCGGACTGGCGCGAGCGCCTGGAACGCGAGGAGAGCGGCTTCCTGCTCTCGGTGGCCGGGCTGAACCCGCCGGAGCGCGATGCTCCGGCGGACCGGGCGGAGGCGGTCGGCGCGATCCGCGACAGCCAGGGCCTGCTGGCCGGCTTCGACGAGGCGCTGCTGGGGGCCATCGTCGACACGAACGTGCACTGCGTCCGGCTGCTGTCGCGCAGCCGCACCCTCCGCTACCGCGGTGACGTGCTGTTCTTCACCGCCTCCCGGTCCACCCCGGCGGACGAGGCGCCGGGGCTGGTCTGGCCCGCGTACCTGGACGGCCGGATCGAGGAGCACGTCCTGGACTGCTCGCACGACGACCTGATGTCCCCCGGGGTCCTGGCGGAGATCGGCCCGGTGCTGGCGCGTGCGCTGGTGTCGGCCGAGTCGGCCGCCCGGGACTGACCTCCGGGTACGGGTGGGGGCGCTCCGCTGCGCCCCCACCCGCCCGACACCCCTCGTCACAACACACGCGCCGCGTAGTGTCGTTCAGAATTTCATTAGGTTAGGCTTACCTAAGAATCAAGAAGGGGGCGGCATGTCCGACCACCGTGTGCCCGGCATCCCGGGGACCAGCGGATTCACCGGCAAGGTCGCGCTCGTCACCGGCGCCGGCCAGGGCATCGGCGAAGCCGTCGTCCGTACGCTGTTCCGCCTCGGCGCCACCGTCGCCGCGACGGACGTCCAGGCCAAGGCCGTCACCGCGCTGGCGGCCGAACTGGACCCGGAGACCGGGCGGGCGCCGTCCGCCGGGGACGGCACCGTCCGCGCCTACGCACTCGACGTCACCGACCCCGCGGCCGTCGACCGGACCGTGGGACGGATCGGGCGGGAACTCGGCCCGGTCGACATCCTGGTGAACGTGGCCGGGATCCTGCGTGCCGCACCGGTCGCGGAACTGACCGACGAGGACTGGGCGGCCACCTTCGCGGTCAACGTCCAGGGCGTCTTCTTCACGTCCCGCGCCGTCGTCCCCGGCATGGCGGCCCGCGGCTCCGGCAGCGTGATCACCGTCGCCTCGAACGCCGCCGGGATCCCGCGCACCGGCATGGCCGCGTACGCCGCTTCGAAGGCAGCGGCCGTCATGTTCACCAAGTGTCTGGGGCTGGAGTACGCCCGCAGCGGTGTGCGCTGCAACATCGTGGCCCCCGGCTCCACCGACACCCCCATGCAGTGGGCTCTCCGGACCGACCCGCAGGCGCCCGCCCGGGTGCTCGACGGGGACCTCGCCAGCTACCGGACGGGGATCCCGCTGGGCCGGATCGCCGACCCGCAGGACATCGCGGACGCCGTCGTGTTCCTCGCCTCGGACCAGGCGCGTCACATCACCATGCAAGACCTCTACGTGGACGGCGGAGCCACGCTGCGCTGACCCTGCGGCAGCCCCGTTCTCCCTCGCGCCATGTGCCACACGTGCCACACGCACAGCACGCACAGCACACGCAATCCCCGCGCCACGCGTACCACCCGCGCCCTGCGCACCGCCCCGCACCGCACGCAGCCGGCGACCGTCCGGCCGCGCCCACCTGCCCGCACCTGCCCCCACCTGAAGAGGAGTCACCGTGCCGACGGTCCACCAAGTCGCCACGCCCCCCGCACCGGCCGATCCGGTGCATCCGTCCGTCGGCGCCGCCACCACGCTGCTCGACGCCTACCGCGGTGGAGCCCGGTTCCTGGCCACCCCCACCCGGACGCTGCTGGCCCAGGGCATCCGCCAGGAGGTCGCCCACTCCGCCGAACCGCTGCCGCACCGCGTCGCCCAGGCCCTGGCCGAGGCCCGACGGGCCGGGCACCCCTACCCCGTGGTGATCGGCGCGATCCCCTTCGCCCCGGACGCCCGCGCGGCCCTCGTGGTCCCGGAGTCCCTGCGCAGCGGCCCACCGCTCGCCTCGGACCCGCTGATCGCCCTGCCCGCCGCCGGTCCGGCACCCACCGACTGGGCCATCGCCTCCGTCCCCGAGCCCGACGTCTACGCCAAGGGCGTGGCCTCGGCCGTGGACCGGATGTGGCAGGGCGAGTTCAGCAAGGTCGTGCTGGCCCGGACCCTGGAACTCGCCTCCGACAGACCGTTGGACATACCCGCCATGGTCCAGCGGCTCGCCCGCCGTGACCCCTCCGGCTACACCTTCGCGCTCCCCACCGGCCCCGGCCGCAACCTGCTCGGCGCCAGCCCGGAGCTGCTGCTGTCGCGCCGCGGCGACCGGCTCATCTCCAACCCGCTCGCCGGGTCGACCCCGCGCAGCGCGGACCTCGCCGAGGACGTCCGCCGGGCCGCCGCCCTGCTCGGGTCGGCCAAGGACCTGCACGAGCACGCCGTCGTCGTCGACGCGGTGCACCAGGCCATGGCCCCGTACTGCACCTCCCTCGACGTCCCCGAGCGCCCCACCCTGCTCCGTACGGCCACCATGTGGCACCTGTCCACCACCGTGACCGGCGTCCTCGCGCAGCCCGACGTGTCCGCTCTGGAGATCGCCTCCAGCCTGCACCCGACCCCGGCCGTCTGCGGCAGTCCGACCGGCGTGGCCCGCAAGGTGATCGAGGAGACCGAGCCCTTCGACCGCGGCTTCTTCACCGGCATGGTCGGCTGGGAGGACGGCAGCGGTGACGGCGAGTGGGTCGTCACCATCCGCTGCGCCGAGGCCGAGGACAACCGGCTGCGCCTGTACGCTGGGGCGGGGGTCGTCTCCGCGTCCGAGCCCGACGCCGAGACCGCGGAGACCGCCGCGAAGTTCCGTACCTTCCTGCAGGCCGTCGGAGCCGAGCTGTGAGCGACTCCGTCGACCTCCTCGACCCCCACGACCCCCACGATCCCGTGGCCGACCCCGCCTGGCTGCCGTGGCCCGCCGAGTTCGCCGAGCGCTACCGGGCGGCCGGCTGGTGGCGGGGCGAGACCTTCGGACCCGTGCTGCGGGAGCGGGCGGCGGCCCACCCCGACCGGATCGCGCTCGTGGACCCGACCGGTGGCAGGGACGGCGGCCGGCGCACCTGGAGCTACGGCGAACTCGACGTGCGGGCCGACCGGATGGCCGCCGGCCTCACGGCGCGCGGCATCCTCCCCGGGGACAAGGTCGTCGTGCAGCTGCCGAACACCGCCGAGTTCTTCGAGGTCGTCTTCGCGCTCTTCCGGATCGGCGCCCTGCCCGTCTTCGCGCTGCCGGCGCACCGCCGCACCGAGATCTCCTACTTCTGCTCCTTCACCGGGGCGGCGGCGTACGTGATCCCCGCGGTGCACGGCGGCCACGACTACCGCGAGCTCGCCGCCGCCGTGCGCGCCGAAGTCCCGGGGCTGCGCGAGGTGTTCGTCGCGGACGCCGACCCGGGTGATTTCACGGCACTGGCCGAGGTCCCCCTGGACGTACCCGCCGGAGGGCTCGGCCACGCGCCCGCCCCGCACGACCTCGCCTTCCTCCAGCTGTCCGGCGGCAGCACGGGCGTACCCAAGCTGATCCCGCGCACCCACGACGACTACATCTACTCCCTGTGGGGCTCGAACGAGATCTGCGGGGTGGACGCCGACTCGGTGTATCTGGTCGCACTGCCCGCCGCCCACAACTTCCCGCTGTCCTCGCCCGGTTCGCTCGGCGTCCTGTACGCGGGCGGCCGCGTGGTGCTGTGCCCGCAGCCGGTGCCCGACGTCGCCTTCCCGCTCATCGAGTCCGAGGGCGTGACGATCACCGGTCTGGTGCCCCCGCTGGCCCTGCTCTGGACGGAGGCCGCCGCGCGCACCGACCGGGACCTCGGCAGCCTGGAGGTCCTGCTGGTGGGGGGCGCCAAGTTCAGCGAGGAGGCCGCCCGTCGGGTCCGGCCGGGCCTGGGCTGCACGCTCCAGCAGGTGTTCGGGATGGCGGAGGGGCTGGTCAACTACACCCGCCTCGACGACCCCGAGGAGATCGTCGTCACGACGCAGGGCCGGCCGATCTCCCCGGACGACGAGATCCTCATCGTCGACGACGAGGACCGCGAGGTGCTCCCGGGCGAGTCCGGGCACCTGCTGACCCGTGGCCCGTACACCGTCCGCGGGTACTGGAACGCCCCCGAACACAATGCCCGATCGTTCACGGCGGACGGTTTCTACCGGACCGGGGACATCGTCCGGATGACGCCCACCGGGCACCTGGTCGTCGAGGGACGCGCCAAGGACCAGATCAACCGGGGCGGGGAGAAGATCGCGGCGGAGGAGGTGGAGAACCACCTCCTGGCGCATCCGGCCGTCCACGACGCCAATGTGGTCGGCGAACCGGACCCCTATCTCGGCGAACGCACCTGCGCCTACGTGATCCTGCGCGAGGGCGCCGGGGAACTGCGGCCCGCCGCCGTGAAGAAGTTCGTCCGGGAGCGCGGCCTCGCCGCGTACAAGGTGCCGGACCGGGTGGAGTTCGTCTCCGCCTTCCCCAAGACCGGCGTGGGCAAGGTCTCCAAACGGGACCTGCGCACCGCCGCTCCCGCCGACGCTCCCGCCCTTGTCCCCGCACCGCCCCACCAGCACTGAACGGATGAACCCATGGCCCTGCCCGCCATCGCCCCCTACCCGCTGCCGACCGCCGAGGAACTGCCGGCCAACCGCGTCGACTGGACGGTGGATCCGGACCGCGCGGTCCTGCTCGTCCACGACCTGCAGAACTACTTCCTCTCCGCCTTCGACACGGACGCCCAGCCCGTCACCGGCATGCTCCAGCAGGTCGCGCGGCTGAAGAAGGAGGCGGGCCGCGCCGGGGTGCCCGTGTTCTACACCGCGCAGCCCGGCGGCCAGAGCCCGGCCGAGCGAGGGCTGCAGCAGGACTTCTGGGGGCCGGGCCTGCCGGACGACCCGACGGCCGCCGCGATCCCCGCGGTGGTGGCGCCGGGCCCGGACGACACGGTGCTCACCAAGTGGAAGTACAGCGCCTTCGTGCGGACCGACCTCCTGGAGCGGCTGCGCGCGACGGGCCGGGACCAGCTGGTGATCACCGGCGTGTACGCGCACATCGGTGTGCTGATGACGGCCTGCGACGCCTGGATGAGGGACATCCAGGCCTTCGTGGTCGCCGACGCCGTCGCCGACTTCTCCGAGCGCGAGCACCGGACGGCCCTGGAGTGGGCGGCGGGTCGTTGTGCCGTGGTCACCACGGCCGACCGGGTCTGCGCCCAGCTGTGAGACCGGCCTCGCTCCGGCCCTGTGGACCGGTTGACGGTCCTCCACCCGCTCACCCCCACCCCCGCTCTCACCCACGTCCCCGTACCCCACGAAGGATCTCCCCATGACGGATCGTCTGAACGCCGCCCGGCCCTACGCCCTGGGTCTCTTCCGGATCGTCACCGGCCTCCTGTTCGCCTGCCACGGCGCGGCTTCCCTCTTCGGGGTCCTCGGCGGCGCGCACGGCGGCGGCACCGTCCCCGTCGGGGCCTGGCCGGGCTGGTACGCGGCGGTGATCCAGCTCGTCGCCGGCGCCCTGGTGCTCCTCGGCGCCGGGACCCGTAGCGCGGCCTTCGTCGCCTCCGGCTCGATGGCGTACGCCTACTTCACGGCCCACCAGGCGGAGGCCCTCTTCCCGATCCAGAACAACGGCGAGTCCTCCGCGATGTACTGCTGGGCCTTCCTTCTGCTCGTCTTCACCGGCCCGGGTGCCTTCGCCCTGGACCGGCTCCTGCCCGCCCGCGGCAACCGGGCCGCGGAGACCGAGCAGCGGCCCCGGGCGGCGACCGCCTGAGGCCGGTTCCCCCGCTCTCCCTGAGCCCCGCACCCGTTCCCCGGGGGCGGGGCTCAGGGCTGCTCCAGGTAACAGGCCAGGGTGGCACGGCTGTTGCGCAGGTTCTCGATGCGCGCGTCCATGGCCGCCAGTTCCCCGTCGAGCAGGGACCGGATCTCCTCGCACCAGGCGAAGCGCACCCCCTCACCGCGCACGCACGGCAGCACCGAGCGGATCACTTCGGTGGACAGGCCCGCCGCGAGCAGGGCGCGTACCTTGCGCACGGCGGCCACGGAGTCCGCGGTGTAGTCGCGGTATCCGTTCGGGCCGCGGTCCGCGTCGAGCAGCCCTTGCGCCTCGTAGTAGCGCAGCAGCCGGGAGTTGACGCCCGTGCGCCGGGACAGTTCTCCGATCAGCATGTGCCGTACCCCTGTGTCCGGTTGACCTTCGCATTGATGTCAACGTTTAACGTCGCTCCCACCGGCGGGCATTCCGCCGGCAGGGCCCGCGCACCGCTGGAGTGATGTTCATGACCGACCGCTCGTTCCTCTTCGTCCTCGGCAGCTCCCGTTCCGGCGGGAACACCGAGATCCTCGCGCGGCAGGCCGCCGAGCAGTTGCCCGCCGGGACCCGGCAGCACTGGGTGGACCTGGCCGCGTCGGACCTGCCGGACTTCCAGGACGGCCGGCACGAGGCCGAGGGGTGGACGCCCGGGGAGAGCGAGGCGATGCTGAGACGGGCCACGCTGGAGGCGACCGACATCGTCATCGCCTCGCCCCTGTACTGGTACGCGCTCTCCGCCCACACCAAGCGCTACCTCGACTACTGGTCGGGCTGGCTCACCTCGCCCGGCTCGGACTTCGAGCAGCGGATGGCGGGCCGGACCCTGTGGGGCGTGACGGCCATGGCGGACCACGACGAGGCCCGCGCCGAGGGGCTGGTGACCAGCCTGCACCACACCGCGGCCTACATGCGGATGCACTTCGGCGGGGTGCTGCTCGGCAACGGCTCCCGACCGGGCCAGGTGCGCGACGACGAGCGGGCGACGATCCGCGCCAAGGCCTTCTTCGCCCAGGACGCGCCCCTGGCCCGATTCCCGTAGGGGGTCGACCGCTTCGGGGGTCAGCCCGTGGCGGCCCGGGGGACGAGGCGGGTGCCGCACCAGCTGCAGTACCGGGCGTCGGCCTCTATGGCGTGCCGGTGGCACTGCTCGCAGACGAGGTGGAGCGGGCACTGCGGTGTGCGGGGTTCGGTGCGGGCGGGCCGGCCGATGGCCATGCCGGCCCGTCTGCGGTGTGCGGTGAGGAACACCAGTCCCTCGGGGCCGGCGCGGAGCGAGCGGGCGGAGCCGCGCGGCAGCAGGATGAGGGAGCCGGGCGCGACCTCCACCCCGGCGCCGTCCAGGGTCAGGGAGCCGCCGCCCTGTACGACGGTGAGCAGGACGTCCACCTCGGGCTCCCGGTGGACGGCGATCTCGCCGCCGGGCAGCAGGCGCACCAGATTCGCGTCGAGTTGTCGGCCCTTGCGCCGTAGTCGCCACAGGGCGCCGCTCTGGCCGTCCGTGGCGGCCTCGACCAATCCCGTGACCGTGACACCCACGGCTTCCCGCTCGACCACCACATGTCCTTCCCGCGTGTTCGGCCGCTCTGCCGACCTCGTGATCGCCCATGAGATCACTTCGGTAGGTGTCCGCACCAACCACCGGGGTGCGAAGCGGTCGCCCGAGCGCCAGGACGTGTGCCGCTCGGCCCGCCCGACGCGGCGCAACGGCCGGTCCTCCCGCACAGGCTGACACCCTTCGGGGCCAGGTGAAGGCGGGTTGGGGAGTCACACCACCCGTTGGGGTCAAGATCTGCCGGGTCACGGGTCCGTCCCGGCGCACGATGACTCGTACGGGTGCCCAGGAGTGACGGAAACCGCCGTACCGGCCGGTCGGAGGCGCGCCCCGGGCGGCTGCGGGCGTGTCGGGTTCGGCGGTACGTGTAACAGGAAGGTACCGGTGGGCGGTCGGGTGGAACGGTGGTACGGGTCGGGCCACTCCTGTTGATCGGAGACGCTCTCCCGAACCGAACCGAACCGAACCGACCCGCACCGCCCCGTACCGACCCGCACCGACCCGCACCGACCGCCCGCACCTCCGACCGATCGATCCTGAGGAAGAAACGATGCGCGTTCACCAGCTGACCCTCGCCGCCGTGGCCGTCGCCGCGAGCCTGTCGCTCACGGCCTGCCAGAACGGCGACGACGGCGCGGCGCGGAGCACCCCGTCGGCTTCGTCCACCACGTCCGCCCCGGCCGGTGCCTCGCCTTCGGGGGGCGGTTCGGATCAGGGCGGCGGGAAGCCCTCGCAGGGGACGGGCTCCGACGGGAAGGGCACGGCCGGCGCCGGTACCGGATCCGACGCGAGCGGCAAGGTCGGCAAGTGCCGGACCGACGAGCTGGCGATCACGGCAGCGGAACGCACCATCGGCGGCGACACGGACGGCACGGTCGCGGTGACGCTGAAGAACCGCGGTGCCCGGGACTGCACGATCTCCGGGTACGCGGGCGTCGACCTGAAGACCGACTCGGGCTCGCTGTCCGCGCAGCGCACCGGGCAGCGGGCCGACACGGCCGTCCTCAAGAAGGGTGAGTCGACCTACTTCGGCATCAGCTACCCGCTCAACACCTCGGGCGGCTCCGGCGTCCGCGTCACGGGACTGGTGGTGACCCCGCCGGACGAGACCAGGTCGGTCACCCTCGCCTGGCCGGGCACCGGCACGCTGCCGGTCACGGAGGGCGGCGGCACCCCGGTGAAGGTCGGCCCGGTGGGAAGCGCCGGCCAGGGCGGCTGACCCGTACACCGACAGGCCACAGCCGACTGCCCCGTACCCGGGTCGTGACCCCCGGGTACGGGGCAGGTCCGTTTCCGCCCGAGGGGACCGCGGCGATCCGCCGGGCGGCACTCCGGCCGCCGCTACGCGGACCGGTCCAGCGAGTTCCGTACGTACGCACCGGGCGTCTGCCCGAAGTGGCGGCGGAAGGCCAGGATGTAGCCGTTGGTGCTGACGAACCCCACGCGGGCGGCCACCGAGCTCACCAACTGGCCCTGTTCCAGCAGGCTCAGCGAGTGGTTGAGCCGGAGCCGGGTGCGCCACTCGGAGAAGGCCATCCCGGTTTCCGCGCGGAAGGCCCGGCGCAGGCTGGTCGAGCTCGTGTAGAGGTTCTCCGCCCACTCCGTCGCGGTGCGCGGATCGCTCGGCGTCCGGGCCAGCTCCCGCGCCACGGCGCCCGCGGTGTGACTGGTGGGCTGGGGCAGCGGCAGACAGTTGCGGTGCCCGGCGGACAGCGCGGCGAAGACCTCCGGGTCCTCGTCCTGGGCGCAGGTGCTGCGCATCCGGCCGAGGACCAGTCTGCGCTGGGCGTCGGTGATGTTGATGGTGGTGACGTCCTGGTACGGCAGCTCGAACCGGTCCGCGTCGAAGGACTCGACCGCGATGACGGAGTCGGCTCCGAAGCGTGCGCTGTGCGCGATGCCCGCCGGGATCCACAGGGCCACCGAGGCCGACAGCTCGTGGTCCCGGCCGAGGGCGGTGACCACGATCCTGCCGACCGGCACGTGCAGGAACTGGTGGAACTCGTGGACGTGGAGCGGGTGTCCGCCCTCGGCGATGAAATCGTCATCGGCCGTGATCACGTCCCCGGCCCGGGTCTCCTCGTCCCGCACGCTGCGCAGTCCCGTCTCGGCCACAACATCCTCCCCCTACCGCAGGGGTCGTGTTCTTGACCCCTGATTGTGAGCGGTTCGCCTCCGGCATTGGACCGGACCCCGCTTTGGTAAGGCTAGCCTAACTTCAAGCTTGAGCAGGTGAGGAGTACCCGAAGACCCATGAAGCAATCGGCTTCGCCGGACGCACCACCGGCCCCGACGCCCGCGCGGCCCCGTGCCTCGCGCGGAACGGTGGTCGTGGTGCTCGCCGGCCTGATGCTGACCGTCGTGACCATCGCGAGCATCGGCCTCGGTGCGCGTGACATATCCCCGCTGGAGATCGTGCGGATCCTGCTGCACCCGAGCGCGGAGGGCTACAACGGCGACGTCCTGTGGACGGAGCGGATACCCCGCACGCTGCTCGGCCTGACCGTCGGGGCCGCCCTCGGCGCCTCCGGGCTCATCATGCAGGCCCTGACGATGAACCCCCTGGCGGAGCCGGGCGTTCTCGGCGTGCAGCAGGGCGCTGCGGTGTTCGTCGTACTCGGCATCCTCTTCCTCGACACGTCCGGCGTGCAGGGCTACTTCTGGATGGCGCTGACCGGCTCGGCGGTGACCGCGGTCCTCGTCTTCCTGATCGGGACCCGCACCAACGCGGGCAGCAGTACGATCGGCCTCGTCCTCGCGGGAGTCGCCGTCGCCGCGGTGATGTCCTCGCTGATCACCCTGCTCGTGGTGCGCGACGAGGCCGTCTACGCCCATCTGCGCTTCTGGTCGGTGGGTCAACTCACCGGCCGGGGCCAGTTCCTGGGCCAGGCACTCCCGTTCGCGCTCACCGGTCTGCTGCTGGCGCTGCCGCTCGGGCGCACCCTGAACCTGTTGAGCCTCGGTGACGACACCGCCCGAGGGCTCGGCGTCCGGGTGGAGCGGGCCCGGCTGGCGAGTGCGGCCGTCGCGGTGCTGCTGTGCGCGGCCGCCACCGCGGCCGTAGGGCCGGTGGCCTTCGTCGGACTGGTCGCCGGACACGCCGCCCGGATGCTGGTGGGCACGGACCACCGCTGGTCGCTGCCGCTGTCCATGGTCTGCGGAGCCGTCCTGCTCGTCGGCGCCGACACCGCGGGACGGCTGGTGATCGACCACGGCGAGGTCCAGGTGTCGGTGATGACCGCCTTCGTCGGCACCCCCTTCTTCGTGTGGCTCGCGCGCCGCCGCGACCTGGTCCGGATGTGAGTGACATGCCACAGACACACGCGCCACGGACGGACGGGGCGCGGAGCCTCGGGCAGGCCTCCCAGGACACGGCGGCGGAACTCAAGGCCGCCACCGCGGCCGGGCTGCGCGGCGCCCACCGGGCGGGATTGCGCCGAGCCCGCCTCGCCGTCTGCGTACTCGTCCTGATGCTGCTCGCCCTGCTCGTCGCCTCGATACTGCTCGGCGGGGTCGAGCGGATCCCGGCGGGCGACATCCTGCCCGCCGCCTTCGGGATGCGCACCGGCCTGGCCGACTACGTGATCTTCCGCATCCGGATGCCGCGCGCACTGGCGGCGCTGCTCGCCGGAGCCCTCTTCGGCCTCTCCGGCGCCCTGTACCAGCGGCTCATCCGCAACCCCCTGGCAACCCCGGACATCGTCGGCATCTCGGCGGGCGCCGGAGCCGGCGCCACCACGATGCTGCTGTTCGCCCCGGCGGTCCCCTTCGGGACCTCCCTGGCCGGCCTCGGCGGCGCCTTCGCGCTCGTGGCGACCGTGCTCGCACTGAGCAGGCGCGGCGGGGGCGTGGACACGTACCGACTGGTCCTCGTGGGCATCGGCCTGAGCGCCGTGTGCACCGCCTACGTGAACTACCTGTTCACGGTGGCCGGTCAGCACGGGATCGCACAGGTGATGCGCTGGCTGGTCGGCAGCGTCAACGACGCCACCTGGGAAGGGGTGTCCACGCTGGCGGGCGCGCTCGTCGTGTGCGGGCTCTGCACCGCCCTGCTGGACCGCGCCCTGGGCACCATGGCCCTCGGTGACCAGCTCGCCCTCGGGCTCGGCACCCGGGTGGGGGCCGCCCGGATCGCGACCCTGCTGGTGGGGGCCGCGGCCGCCGCTCTGGCCACCAGCGTCACCGGCCCGATCGGCTTCGTCTCACTGATCAGCGGTCCCATCGCGATCCGGCTGGTCGGCGCCGACCGGTCCGTCGCCCTGGCCGTCCCGATCGGCGCCGTCATCGTCCTCGGCGCCGATGTCCTCGCCCAGCACGGCCCGTTGATCAGCCCGGTGCCGACGGGTGTCCTCACGGCGCTGCTCGGCGCCCCCTACTTCGTCTGGCTGATCCTCCGGCGCAGGCAAGGAGCCACCGCATGAGCGCACGACCCGTACTCGCCTCCCCCGACCTCGCCTCCCCCGACGCCGGCTTCCGGCTCGAAGCCCGCGGCATCAGCGCCGGCTACGACCGGAAGCCGATCATCGAGGAGCTGTCCCTCGGGATCGAGCCCGGCAAGATCACCGCGCTGGTCGGCCCGAACGCCTGCGGCAAGTCGACCCTGCTCAAGTCCGTCGCCCGGCTGCTGCCCGTCGCAGCCGGCTCGGTCCTCCTCGAAGGCCAGGACATCCACGACCTGTCCACCCGCGAGGTGGCCCAGCGCCTGGGCATCCTGCCGCAGTCGCCGGTCGCCCCGGAGTCCATCACCGTCGGCGACCTCGTCTGGCGCGGGCGCCACCCGCACCGCCGGTTCGGACAGCGGCGCACCGCCACCGACGACGAGGTCATCGCGGACGCCCTGCTCGCGACCGGGACGGCCGAGCTGATCGACCGCCCGGTCGACCAGCTCTCCGGCGGCCAGCGCCAGCGCGTGTGGATCGCCCTCGCGCTCGCCCAGGACACGCCGACGCTGCTCCTGGACGAGCCCACCACCTACTTGGACATCGCCCACCAGATCGAGGTCATGGACCTCCTCGCCGACCTCAACGAGCAGGCCGGCAAGACGATCGTGCTGGTGTCCCACGACCTCAACCAGGCGGCCCTGTACGCCTCGACGATCGTCGCCATGCGCGACGGCCGCATCGTGCGCCAGGGCACCCCCGAAGAGGTGCTCACCGAGGAGACCGTGGCCGAGGTGTTCGGCCTGGACTGTCTCGTCGTCCCCCATCCCCGATCGGAGCGGCCCCAGATCTTCCCCCTGGGCCGTCGCATCCCCACATAGGAGACACCAGCATCATGTCCGTTCTGCCCAGAACGTGCCGCCGCCCGGCCCGCGCCCTCGCCGCCCTCACGGCGGCCGCCGCCTGCCTCGGCCTGCTCACCGCGTGCGGCGGCGGCGAGGACTCGACCGCCGCCAAGGACAAGCCGGCCGCCGCCGGCGCCGACGCGTCCGCCGCCTTCCCCGTCTCCCTCACCAACGCGTGGGGCAAGACCGAGGTCAAGAAGAAGCCGGTGAAGGTCGCGACGGTCTCCGACGGCGACACCGCCATCGCGCTGGCCCTCGGCATCGTCCCGGTCATCACCCCGGACGTCGAGGACGGCGCCAAGGTGCCCGAGTACAAGCAGCGCGCCATCGACAAGCTCGGCGCCGGCAAGCTGAAGACGTACGACGACACCGACGGCACCGCCTACGAGGCCATCGCGGCCGAGGCCCCCGACGTCATCCTCGGCATGAACACCTGGGAGATGGACGCGGACTACGCCAAGCTGCAGCCGATCGCCCCGGTGGTCACCTTCACCGACAAGGCGCACGCCGACACCATGACCTGGCAGGACCGCCTGAAGACGGCCGCGAAGGCCCTCGGCCTGAGCGCCAAGGCGGACGAGGTCATCGCCGCGAACGAGAAGGCCACGACGGACGCCGCCGCCGCGCACCCCGAGTTCAAGGGCAAGACGTACACCTACACGGTCGTCCACCCCGAGCAGGTCAGCTTCATGTCCTACGCCGACCAGGACCCGGGCGTCTTCGAGAAGCTCGGCTTCACCAAGACCGACAAGGCGAAGAACTACGCGCCGAACAAGAACGCGGTGAGCCTGGAGAACCTCGACCAGCTCGACGCCGACGTCCTCCTCGTCACCTACCCCTTCGGTGACCGCGGTGTGATCAGCGCGACCGAGCTGGAGTCCAACAAGCTCTTCCAGTCGCTGAACGCGGTGAAGACCAAGCACTTCACGGTCATCCCCTCGGAGAACTCGCTCTCCTCGGCCATCGCCTACCCGGACGCCCTGAGCGCCCCGTGGGTCGTCGAGCAGGTCACCCCGCTCCTCGCGAAGGCCGTCGCCGGCCAGTAGGAGCCCGCGTCGCCACGCGGAACGCCGCCGAGGCCCGTCTCCCGCAGGAGGCGGGCCTCGGCGCGTAGCGGCCGGACCTGGTCGGTGAGGCCAGGCGTGACCCGTCTCCAGCGGCGTATGGGCTGCCGAACCGGTAGCGGGCGTCCGGATTGCGCGCGGGGTGTCAGTGCCGTGGTCCGCGGGTTGGATACGGGGCGCGCGGGGCGTCGTAGCGTGGCCGCGTGCCGGATCTGCCGGACGGATGTGAAGGAGCAAGTCGGATGTCCACCCGTAGTCCCCGCTCGGTCGTCACCTTCCCCATCGTGCTCAGGGAGTTGACGGTGCTGCGTGTCTCGGACGTCACGCCCGGGATGCGGCGGGTGACCCTGGGCGGGCCCCAGCTGCACGCCTTCGAGCACGCGGGCCTGTCCCTCCCGGCGCTGCGCACGGAGGGCTTCGACGACCATGTGAAGTTCTTCTTCGCGGAGGAGGGCCGGGAGCCGGTGCTGCCCCGGCAGAACGTGAGCAGCCTGGACTGGCCCTCGGAGGGTCGGCCGATCTCCAAGGACTACACGCCGGTGCGGTTCGACCCGGTGGCCGGGGAGATCGACTTCGACTTCGTCCGGCACGACGGCGGCATCGCCTCGTCGTGGGCTCAGCAGGCCGCTCCGGGCCAGGTGACCTGGATCGCCGGGCCCAAGATGTCGCACGCTCACCCCGAGGGCGCGGACTGGCTGCTGGTGATCGGCGACGAGACCGCGCTGCCCGCGATCGGTCGCTGGCTCGACGAGATGCCCGAGGGGACCCGGGCCCGGGTGTTCATCGAGGTCGGCGAGGACAGCCACCGCCAGGAGCTGCCGACGCGTGCGGAGGCCGAGGTCACCTGGCTGGTACGCGGTGGCGTCCCGGCCGGGCGCAGCGATCTGCTGGAGCGCGCGGTGCGGGACATGGAGTGGTTGCCGGGGACGGTGTTCGTCTGGGCCGCCGGTGAGGCCGTCACCCTCAAGGGCATCCGCCGGCACCTGTCGGTGGACCGGGGCGTGCCGCGCGAGCAGACGCACATCACCGGCTACTGGCGGCGGGCCGAGGTCGCACCCGGCCTCGCCGAGCCGACCGATCCCGATGTCCTGGAGGGCGAGGACGCGCACGGGCGGCTCCACGAACTGACCGACCTGGCCCCCGGGCTCACGATCCGCGTGGCCGTCACGCTGGGCCTGGTCGACCTCGTCTACCAGGGCGTACGGGAGCCCGCGGAGCTGGCGCGGCGCAGCGGGACGGAGCCGCGCTCGCTCGGAGCGCTGCTGAAGTACCTCGTGGAGATCGAGGTGTTCGAGGTCACCGACGCGGGATACCGGCTGACGCCGGTGGGCGAGGAACTGGTCGAGGACGACCACTCGTCGCAGGAGTACGACCTGCGCGGCGCCCAGGCCGCCTTCGACCTGTCGCTGGCGGGGCTCGCCGAGCGGCTGCGCTCGGGTACGAACGGCTGCCGCACGGCGTCCGGGGAGAGCTTGGCCGAAGCTCTGCGCACCGATGCGCGCCTGGGCGGTTCGGCCCGTACCGCGATCGAGGACGAGGCGCGCTGGGTCTCGACCGGGGTCGCCGGTGCCTACGACTGGTCGACGGTGGGGGTCCTCGGCGCGTCGGGCAACGGCGCCGGCACGGTCGTCAACGCGCTCGTCAAGGAGTTCCCCGGGCTGCGGGTGCGGATCGCCGCCCTGCCGTCGGTGCTGGGTGTCCTGGGCGGGCAGATCCTCGATCCGGAGGTACTGCCCCGGGTGGAGCTCGTGGCGCAGACGCACCCGGTGCCGTCGGGTGCGGGAACGCTGCTGCTGTGCCGGCTGCTGGAGTGGCTGCCGGACGAGGACGCGGTACTGACCCTGACCGAGGCCGCGGCCGCGATCCCGGCCGATGGCGCCCTGGTGCTGGTCGAGCAGGTGGAGGCGGCCGACCCGGACGACATCGACGCGGCCTTGCACCACCTGCGGCTCACGGCGGCCTTCGGCTCCGGTCTGCGCTCGGTGAAGGACGTGGCCGCGCTGGCGGAGCGGGCCGGGCTGACGGTACGCGCGAGCCGTGACGTCGGCTGGGACCACCGGCTGTGGGTGCTCGCGCCGACCGCCTGACCCCGAAGCGGCGTGCCGTGTGCCGTGCCCGACCGGGTACGGCACACGGCACGGCAGCGCTTCGACCTGACCCGGTTCGTGCGAGTCTGTCGTCATGATGTCCGAGATCACGGCCGCGGCCTGGGCCGGGCAGCAGGTCGCCGCGGTCCGCGACGACCCCACCGGGCGGATGGCCTTGATGGAGCGTTGCTACCACGGCCCGTTCGGCAAGGCGCCCCAGCACCTGCCGTTCCGCCGGGCGGCGATGTCGTTCATGCGCTGGCAGGTACGGCGGGGCGTGCTGCGGCCGACGTTCGCCGACCGGCCCGGCAGTCCGTGGTGGCGGGCGGTGAACGAACGGATCCTCCGGGACGGCTGCGAGGCGGTGGGCCTGAGCGGCGGACTCCCCGGGCCCGCCTCCGCGCGCACGGTCGACCACTGGCGGGCCTTCGCCGACCACCCCACGGCCCGGGCCTGGTACCGGGCGCACAACGGGAGCGTGGTCGCCGCCTACCTCGAGAACCGCGACCTCGCGGAGGCGGAGAACGAGACCGAGCGGTTCTTCATGAACGTCGTCCTGTGCCGCGTGCTGTACGCCCACGCCCTCGTCGCGGCGCCCCGCCTCGCCCTCGGGTGGCTGCGCCCGCTCGCCCCGTTCCTCGGCGATCCCAGGGTGGAGATGACCGGGATCTTCTTGCAGCTGTCGCGCGTGCTCCCCGACGCGTACCCGCTCCACGACACGGTGCGGTCCCACCTCGAGAGGGAGATCGGCTTCGGCCGCCTCCTCGATTTCGGGGTGATCGCGCCGAGACTGCAGCGGCTGTACGCGTGGTCGGCCCACGAGCTCGGGGCGCCCGGCCTGCTGGACTGCGTCCGCGACGGATCCCCCGTCTACGCGTGGTCGTTCGACGACCGGCACGTCTGGAAGCCCCCGAACTCCTTCGCCCTCCGCGTGATCCACCGGGCGCTCCCACCCGAACGACGCACCCGGTACGGGTGACGGACGTACGGTCAGCTTCGCCGTGCGGCGGGGTCCGGTGCGCCCGCCTTGCGGGCGTGCAGCACGTGCGCGTCCAGGGGCAGGGGTCGGCGGCCGACGAGTTGGAGGCCCGCGTCGGCGAGCAGGCGTGCGTAGTGGTCGGCCCGGCGTTCGCGACCTCCGACGTTGCACAGCATGTGCAGGTCCCAGGCGGTGGCCAGCGAGGGGGAACCGTCGACGGGCAGGAGACGTTCCACGACGAGCAGGTCCGCGTGGTCGGGCATCGCGCGGACGCAGTGGCGCAGGATCTCGCGGCAGCGGTCGTCGTCCCAGTCGTGCAGGACGCGGGACAGGATGTAGACGTCGCTGCCGGGTGGCACGTCGGCGAAGTCGCCCGCCCGGTAGTCGCAGCGCGGGCCGCAGCCCGTGGCGTCGAGCAGACGGCGTGCGGCCTGGACGGCGTGCGGGCGTTCGAGGAGGACACCGCGCAGGCGCGGGTGCGCCGTGAGGATCCGGCCGAGGAGTTCCCCGTTCCCTCCGGCGATGTCCACGACGGTCGCGGCCTCGGGTGCCTGGGCCGCGGCGGTGATGACGGGATGGGCGGGAAGCGGCTGGAACATCCGTGAGCTCGCGGCCATGGATCGGTCGAAGAGGGCGGCGAGTTCGGGGTCGCGGGCGAAGTGGTCGAAGTGGTTCTCGCCGAAGAGGTGGTCGAAGGCCGGCTGTCCGGTCCGCACGGCGTGGTCGAGAGCGCCGAAGGAGCGGTAGAACGGACCCCCGTACATCAGGGCCAGCGGTCGCATCGACCCGGGCGTGTCCGCGCGCAGCAGGGCGCCGAGGTCGGTCAGGCGGAATCCTTCCTGCTCCTCGACGACGGCTCCGAGCATGGCCAGGTAGCGCAGGAGTGTGGCGAGGCTTCGGGGGTGGGTGCCGGTCGGCCGGGCGAGGTCCTCGGTGCGCTGGGCGGTACGGGTGTCCATGACATCGGGCAGGCCCAGCCGGGCGAACGTGGCGAGGGCCTGTGTCGTCCACGCGCCGGTGAAGAGGTGGAGGAGCGTTTCAGCGGGCTGCCGTGCGTCATGACGGGGGCGGTGGTGCCGGTCGGGGTGGTCCAGGTGCGCGGCGAGGGTGTCGCGGTGGTCGCCCCGCGCGTAGAGCTCCAGCCGCCGGTAGTCGCAGGCCGCGTCGGCGGGAAGGGTGAAGTAGAGGACCGTGCCGTCCTCGTGCGGGTTGTAGCCGCCGCCGTCGGGCCGCGCGCCGTGGCGGCCGAGGATCGCGCACAGGCCGCGCAGGGCCAGTGGCTCCGGATGCTCGACCTCGAAGGCGAGGTGCGCCTCGTGCCGGCGGGTGCGTTCGTAGGCGGCGATCGGTTCCAGGTCGGAGTGCGGGGGCACGGTCAGGGCGAACACCTCGACCGCGCGCCGCTCCCCGTCGCGGCCGTCGACCTGTGGGCGCAGGATCCGGACGTCGAGCTCGGCCGGGTCGCGCCGGTGGCGCCGGGCGAGACGTTCCCGGACCACCACGCTGGGGTGGGAGGGAGTGTCCACGGCCAGTCCGCAGTCGGCGAGTTGGGCCCGCAGACCGTCCGCGTCCGGCGGGAAGAGCAGCAGTCCCGCGTGGGCGAACCGGCAGTGCTCGGCCAGCGCCCGCAGGTCCGGGCCGCCGAGGCCGGGCAGGAGGAGCGGGAGCAGGGCGGCGCTGTCGTGCTCGCGGACGAACCGGGCTGCCGCGCGCAGGCAGGCGGTGTCGTTCCGGAGCAACGTTTCGTCGGGGAGGGTCGTCGTCATCGTGGAGGTGTCCTCGGGCCGGTACGGGGCTGGGCAGGGCAGGGCAGGGCGAGGCAGGGAGAGGCAGGTGGAGGGGGTGAAGGTGAGGTCGGGGTGAGCGGTACGGGGCCGGGCCCGTCGGCGGTCACACGCCGACGTAGTTCTCGGCGAACCAGTCCTGGTGGATGCGCGAGGTGCGCAGCGACGCGAGCCGGGAACGCCGCAGGGCGGCGTGGAAGAACGATCCGGCATCCTGGTCGGGGTCGGGGGGCGCGTGCAGGAGCCGGGTCATCCACCCGGTGAACTCCTGCGCCCGCCAGATGTGCGCCAGGCAGCGGTCCGAGTAGCTGTCGAGCCCCGCGGTGTCGCCCCGGGTGAGGGCATCGGTCAAGGCTTCGGCCAGCATCTCGGCTTCCAGGACCGCGAGGTTGGCGCCCTTCGCGGCGGCCGGCGCGAGCAGACTCGCCGCGTCGCCCGCCAGGAGGAGCGAGCCGTGGCGCAGCGGTTCGACGACGTCGCAGGTGAGGTCGAAGACCCCGCGTTCCAGGAGCGTGCCCCGGCGCAGCGGGCCGTGGTCCGCTGCACCCATCCGGAGGTCGAGCTCGTCCCAGATCCGCTGCTCGGGCCAGGCGTCGGCGGGGGTGCCGCGTTGCCACTGGAGGTAGTAGCGGGTGACTTCCGAGGTGCGGGCCATGTGTCCGGCGAAGCCGCGGTCGTGGATGGCGTATCCGACGGCGTCGAGGCTCGGCGGGGCCTCGGCGAGCAGGCCGAGCCAGGTCACCCCGTGGTCGTACCGGTGATGACGGACGGCGCCCGGCGGCAGTGAGCGGCGTGCCGCCCCGTACCGTCCGTCACAGCCGGCGACGTACCGGGCGGTCCACCGGGTGGTGCCGCCGTCGGGTTCGCGTGTCGTCACGGACGGCCGGGTGCCGTCGGCGTCACGTACGGCGAGCGCCTCGGTGCGGAAGCGGATGCGTCCGCCGAGGTCGAGGTAGTGGGTCAGGAGGTCCGTGACCAGGTTCTGCTGCGGGTAGACGTGATGCTGCGCGCCCTGGCCGAGGGCTCCGTAGTCGAGGCGGAACCGGCCGTCCTGCGTGCGGAATTCGCACGTGCCGTGGCGGCGGCCGTGCCGGTGCAGGCCGTCGGCGAGGCCGTGGCGGTCCAGGATCTCCACGGTGTTCGGGGCGAGGAACCCGGCGCGGGCCCGGGTCCGGACTTGGGTGCGTGAGGCACGTTCCAGGATGACGCAGTCGATCCCGGCGGCGTGCAGCAGGATTCCGAGAACGAGCCCGGCGGGGCCGGCACCGAGGACGACCACATCGGCTGATTCACATAACGTGTGGGTGTTGTGACGTTCCGTCATAGCGGGTGAAGCATAAGCACGCGAAGATCCACACACCTACCTGAACCATCCCTAGGTAGGAATAGAGTGACAATCGGCATTCGCGTGGCCGCCCGGTGACAGCGGGTCAAAGACCCGTTTCCGCAGCTGGCAGGTGGTGCGCTCCGGGCGTGCGAAGGGGGACGCGCTCTCCCGTACGCCCCGGCGCGTGCGAGCCGGGGCTCAGCGGGGTCCGCGCCTTTCGTGGCACGTCGTACGAAGGCTCGGCAGGCGGCCTGAAGGGTGTTGCGGAAGCCTCGACGCTGGGCATTTCGCCTGTACGGGTGGGGTGTTGCGGGCCGAGTCGGTGTGGCCGCACGAACCTCACCATGCGCCGGCTCGCTCCGCTCTTCGGGATCTCTCCGGCCACCGCCTGCCGGGGCATCCAGCACCTGCGGCCACTCCTCGCGCAGGAACCGGCCCCACGGCCGGTCGCCGACGTGGGCCGGCCGTGGATCGGGGACGGCACCCTCGTCCCGGGGCGCGACCGCACGGTCGGCGCCTCCTCCCGTAACTACCGGTTCTCGGCGAACGTGCAGGTCGTCATCGACGCGGACACCCGCTCGGTCGTCGCCTCCGCCCGGCCGGCGCCCGGGAACAAGGCCGACGCCCACGCCTGACGGAAGTCGGACCTGCCGGCCGCGGCAACCGGCAACCGGCAACCGGCAACCGGCACGACGGTCGTCGCGGACGGCGCCTGCCTGGGAACCGGCCTGATCGTCCCGCACCACTGAAGGACCGGACGGGCCCCTCCTGCGCGGTCAGGGGAGGACAACGCCGAACACCGACGCGTTCGCGCCCGGGTCGAGCACACCTTCGCCCAAGCCTTCTGCAGCACCCTTCAGGGAGTGTCGCGAAAGTCTTTTGATCCGGTTGTCGGACACCTCTACCCTCTGACCCATGATCCAGACGGGCAATAGCGAGTTGCGTGGCTATCAGGTGGGACCCATACGCGCCGAGCTCCGTGCACTCACGGTGAGCGACGACCGTGAAGGCATGCTCGAAGGGACGCCGCAGCTACACCGTCGCTTTCGTCTGATGGGCATCGAGAAGGCGATGGCGGCGACGCCGCATTTGTATGTGCATGATCTCGACAAGCTCCGAGCTGATATCGAGGGGCAAGTCGAGGAGTGGCTGCCGCGAGAGGCGGTTCGCGCTCGACTGACGTCATGGTGGCAGCCCGAGGACATTGCAGAGTCTGGGCACACGGTGCTCTCGGTGATGTGGTTCCAAGCGGCTGCGCAGGACCCCTTCGCCCGCCTGGCCACGATCGTGCGTCCCCTGGACTGGACTTCGCTTGCCAAGTTTGTCCCCTTCGAGGACTAGGCCGTCTCTTTCGGATCTTGTCGGGTGAGCCCGGGTCGTCCGGTGCGGTGCCTCGCAAGGCGGAGGGGCGCCCGTGTAC
>NZ_JBGBPT010000028.1:0-48358 GCF_041106355.1 Streptomyces sp. BF23-19
AGTCGTTCCACTGCTGGAGCTGCTGACCGTTGCGAAGATCCCACAGCCGTACCGTGCGCCGTCCCGGCCGCGGCCCCTCACCCCCGAGGCCCCGGCCGCCGACCGGCCCGAGGTGTGGGCGCCGCGCCCCGCCGGAGTGCGCCCGAGGATCGCGACCCGGCCCGAGGCGCCGGCCCCGTCGGAGCCCCGGCCGGAGGCTCGGCCCCAGCCGCAGAGCCGGGAGCCGCTCGGGCCCGAGGAGGTCCGCCCCGCCGGCTCCGGCTCCCGCCCCGCGGGGGCCCGTACGCCCCGGGAGGTGTTCGAGCGGATGGCCGAGCGGGCCGTGCGCCCCGCCGGACTGCCGCGCCGGGCCATGGCCCGCGTCCTGGACTCGCTCGTCCACGCCGCCGTCGCGGTGGCCGTGGCCCGGCCCCTCCTGCCCGGGGCCACCGCCCACGTCGAGGCCAAGGTGGCCGCCGCCCGGGCGAGCGGCCGCACCACCACCGTCTGGCTCCTCGACGGGACCATCGCCGGTCACCTGGGCGTGGTCCTCGGCGCCGTCCTCCTCTTCGGGATCCTCTACGAGGCGCTGCCCACGGCCCGTTGGGGCCGCACCCCGGGCAAGAAGCTGCTGGGCGTCCGGGTCCTGGCCACCGCCACCCTGCGCCCGCCCACCTTCGGCGCGGCCCTGCGCCGGTGGCTGGTGTACGCCTTCCTCGGCCTTCCGGGCAGCCTCTGGTGCCTCGTGGACCGCCCGCGCCGCCAGGCCTGGCACGACAAGGCGGCCCGGACGTACGTGGCCCGCTGAGCGCGCCCGGAGGGCCCGGCCGCGCCCCTGGGCCCACCCCTGCCCCCGAATGGACGCGGTCCCGTTGCGAGGCTGTCGGAGCCGGGTTCGACTCGGGCCATGAGTACCGACCAGCCGCCGGGCCAGCCGCCCGAGGACGACCCGTTCCTCAAGAAGCCCCAGGAACCGACGCCTCCGTCGGGCGGTTCGCCGTACGGCTCGCCGCCCCCCGGTAGCGGTGGTCCGCCGCCCCCGCCCGGAGGCCCGCCCGGCGGTCCGGGCGCCGGCGGGGGATACCCGCCCCCGCCGCCCCCGTACGGCGGCGGGGACCCGTACGGCGGGAGCGGCGGCGGCATGCCCGATCCGCTCGCCGGGATGCCCCCGCTCGCCGACTTCGGCAAGCGGCTCCTCGCGCGCATCATCGACGTCGTGATCATCGCCATCCCGCTGGCCCTCATCCAGTGGGCGTTCGGCGCGAACCGCTACCGGTACGACACCGACCAGGGCGAGGACATCAGCGAGGTCTTCAGCAAGTCCTACAGCGGCAGCGGCCTGATCATGACCCTGATCTCGATCGTCGCGTACGTCGGCTACGACTGGTGGTTCACCAAGAAGAACGGCCAGACGGTCGGCAAGAAGGCCATGCGCCTGCGCGTCGCGATGCTCAACGACGGCAGCGTGCCGAACTCCAACGCCGCCCTGTCGCGCGCCGCCGTGCTCTGGCTGCCGACCCTGATCTGCTGCGCCTGCCTGTGGCCGATCGCGCTGATCGTCTCGATCCTGGTCGACAAGCCGTACAAGCAGGGCCTGCACGACAAGGTCGCCAAGACCGTGGTGGTCCAGGCCACCGGCTAGTGCTCCGACCGGAAAGGTCCACCGGGCCACAGCACTGGACATGACGCATCGCCACACGGGCGGCCTCCCTCCGGGGAGGCCGCCCGCGCCGCGTCCGGCGTCGATCGTCAGTGATGTACGGGGTGTTCGGCCGAAGCCGTCCGGGGCTCGGGCACCAGGGCGCCCCCTGTCGCGCCCTCCTGGGCGGTGGGGGTGGCGGCGGCCCGGGAGGCGCCCGTACGCGCCGCGTGGCGGCCACGGCGGCGCGGCAGGGGCACGGTGAGCGCGACGAGCAGACCCAGGGCGAGCGCGGCGGCGGAGATGACCGCGACGCCGAGCCCGGTGCTCGTCTGCGAGAGCAGCAGCATGGCGATCGTCGACACGACGACCGTGGCGGACCCGTACGCGAGCTGTGCGGCAGTCGGACGCGGCATGGCGATATCCGTCCTCGGTGAGGGGAGGGGGAGTCGGCTCAACCAGTTCGCGCGTCAAGTGACTCTATGACGGGAGATGCCCGAGTCGGACCGCCGGTAAGCGTGACCTAACACACGGTGCCGGAGCACAGGGGGCGCACAGGATCATTTTCCGGGCGACGGCAGGGGGAGAAAGGGGGACGGGACGGACCGCCGGCGGGGTCAGGAAGGGCCCTTCGCCCCGTATGGCTGCGGAACGTCCGGATAGCGGAACTCCCTGACCGCATAGTGCAGTTGTAAGGGTCAAGTCAAGGTCTGTCTTTTCTTGCTTCCCTCCGGTCAAATGTCGTCACTTGAGACGCGCGCCGCGCGGAACCCCCCGCTCCTATGGAGAAGTTCCGACCAACGTTGCGGCCGCGGGAGGGGAACGACATCAAGTGACCAGCAATTCCGCCAGACGGCGTGCGATACGCGCTGCCGCTGTCACCGTGACCATGGCCGCTTGTGCGACAAGCGCCACCTTCTTCACCGTTACCGCGGCTCAGGCCGAGGGTAAGGCTCCGGCCGCCCCGGCGGCCGACCGGCAGGACCCGACGTCGCCTTCGAAGGTCGTCGAGCACGACCTCAAGGGCCCGTTCAGCGACCAGCAGGCCAAGCAGCGCGCGGCCGCCCTGGATCAGGTCCTGACCGGCAAGAAGGGCGTCGAGCAGCGCGGCGCCTCCAAGGTCGTCAAGCTCGACGACAAGAAGTACGTCGAGCTCGGCCGCGAGAAGACCGACAAGATCTTCACGATCCTCGTCGAGTTCGGCGACCAGGTCGACAGCACGACCATGTACGACCCGGACGGCCCGGGCCCCAGGCCCGAGGCGCCCAAGTACGGCGGTACCCCCGGTCCGCTGCACAACACGATCGCCCAGCCGGACCGCGCCAAGGACAACAGCACCGCCTGGCGCAAGGACTTCAGCCGTCAGTACTTCCAGGACCTGTACTTCGCGACGGGTCAGGGCAAGGAGTCGCTGAAGACCTACTACGAGAAGACCTCCTCGGGCCGCTACTCGGTCGAGGGTGAGGTCGCCGACTGGGTCAAGGTCCCGTACAACGAGGGCCGTTACGGCTCCAACTACTGCGGCCAGACCAACTGCTCCAACGTGTGGGACACCGTCAAGGACGGCGTCACCGCATGGTCGGAGGCCCAGAAGAAGGCCGGCAAGACCGACGCGCAGATCAAGGCGCAGCTGTCCCAGTACGACCAGTGGGACCGCTACGACTTCGACAACGACGGCAACTTCAACGAGCCCGACGGCTACATCGACCACTTCCAGATCGTCCACGCGGGCGAGGACGAGTCGGCCGGTGGCGGCGTTCAGGGCACGACCGCGCTGTGGGCGCACCGCTGGTACGCCTACGGCACCGCGGCGGGCAAGACCGGCCCGGACAACAACAAGGCCGGCGGTACCCAGATCGGCAGCACCGGCATCTGGGTCGGCGACTACACGATGCAGCCCGAGAACGGCGGCCTCGGTGTCTTCGCGCACGAGTACGGTCACGACCTCGGTCTGCCGGACCTCTACGACACCACCGGTGGCGGCGACAACAGCGTCGGCTTCTGGTCCCTGATGTCGGCCGGTTCCTGGCTCGGCAAGGGCAAGGACTCCATCGGTGACACCCCGGGCGACATGACCGCCTGGGACAAGCTCCAGCTGGGCTGGCTGAACTACGACACGGCCAAGGCCGCGACGAAGTCCACCCACAAGCTGGGTGTGTCGGCGTTCAACACCAAGGACAAGCAGGCGCTGGTCGTCGAGCTGCCGAAGAAGCAGGTCAAGACCGAGGTCGTCAAGCCGGCCGAGGGCTCCACCCAGTGGTGGAGCAACATGGGTGACGACCTCAAGAACACCCTGACCCGCTCGGTCGACCTGACCGGCAAGAAGTCCGCCGCCCTGTCCCTCAAGGGCTGGTGGGACATCGAGGCCGACTACGACTACCTCTACACCGAGGTGTCCACGGACGGCGGCGCCACCTGGACCGCGCTGGCCGGCACCGCCGACGGCACGGCCCTCCCGGTCGACGCCTCCGGCAGCCCGTCGCTCACCGGTGTCTCGGGTGCCTGGAAGTCGCTGAACTTCCCGCTCGACGCCTACGCGGGCAAGAAGGTCGACCTCCGCTTCCGCTACCAGACGGACGGCGGCGCGGGCGGCAAGGGCTTCGCGGCCGACGCCATCTCCCTGACCGCGGACGGCTCCGCGCTGTTCACCGACGGCGCCGAGAACGGCGACAACGGCTGGACCGGCAAGGGCTTCTCGCGCATCGGCGCCGACTTCTCCAAGGAGTACGCGCAGCGTTACATCGCGGAGAACCGCCGCTACGTGTCGTACGACTCCACCCTCAAGGTGGGCCCGTACAACTTCGGCTTCGGCAACACCAAGCCGGACTGGGTCGAGCACTACCCGTACCAGGACGGTCTGCTCATCTGGCAGTGGGACACCAGCCAGAAGGACAACAACACCAGCGTCCACCCGGGCCAGGGTCTGATCCTCCCGATCGACGCCAACGCCAAGCCCATGAAGTGGGCGGACGGCACGCTGCTCCGCAACAAGATCCAGCCGTACGACGCCACCTTCAGCGCGTACTCCACGGATGCGTTCACCCTGCACAAGAACGGCGAGGAGCTCTTCCTCAAGCCGAAGCCCGCGAACCTGGTCTTCGACGACCACAAGGGCAAGTACTACTACGACGAGAACCCGACCGGATCGGTGAAGGTCACTGACACCAACACCAAGATCAAGATCCTGAAGGAGACCTACGACGGTGAGGTCATGACCATCGAGGTCGGCCCCTCCTCGAAGTAACTCGTTAAAACCGCAGGTCAGAGCATGATCGGCCGTCGCCCTCTAGCGGGCGGCGGCCGTTCGCGTTTAGATGCCCGGTACGAGTTTCTTATTGACGGGGGAGATGACAGCGATGCCAGGCGGCGGTTTCGTGAGATTGCCGGGCGGCAGTGTGGTGGTTGCGCTCACACTGCCGAGGCCGTCCGGAGAAGGCGGAAATGTCCGCGTGCTGGTGCACGCCGCGAACCGGGCCCGCGCCCTGACCAGGCTGCGGAACCTCGGAATGCGGGCGGTGTACCTGCGGGGCAACGCGCACCCGCCGACCCCGGACGAGGTCACGGCCGTCCTGCACCATCCGGACGGCCTGCTCTGGCGCGGCGCACCGGACCGCGCGCAGGAGCTCTGGCACCCCATCCGCGCCCTGCTGGGCACGTAGGGGCGTCCTGCCGGTCGGGCCGGGCCCGACCGGCAGGACCCCTCCAGGAGCGCCTGGGGGTGCCTAGGGGGCTTGGTCGGCGCGGCCGCCGACGAGCTTCACACCGGCCGTACGGAGCTCGTCCAGGGCCCGTGCGGTCGTGTGCGGGGCCACGGCGGCGGTCAGGTCCAGCAGGACCCGGGTGCCGAAGCCGGCGCGGGAGGCGTCGAGGGCGGTGGCCTTCACGCAGTGATCGGTGGCGATCCCGACCACGTCCACCTCGGTGACGTTCCGGTCCCGCAGCCACTGGCCGAGCGTCGTGCCGTTCTCGTCGGCGCCCTCGAAGCCGCTGTACGCGGCCTCGTACGCGCCCTTGTCGAAGACGGCGGAGACGGCTCCCGAGGCCACGGCGGGGGCGAAGTTCGGGTGGAAGCCCACGCCCTCGGTCCCGGCGACGCAGTGGACGGGCCAGGAGGTCTCGTAGTCCGGCTCGGCCGGCGGGTGCGCGAAGTGCGACCCCGGGTCGACGTGGTGGTCGCGGGTGGCGACGACGTGCCGGTACGCGGGCGTGGCCTGGCCGATGTACTCGGTGACGGCGGCGGCGACGTCGGCTCCGCCGGTGACCGCGAGGCTGCCGCCCTCGCAGAAGTCGTTCTGTACGTCGACGACGATCAGTGCGCGGTGCATTTCGCGTGCCCTTCGGCTCGATGGTGTGCTGCGGCGGGCCCTGCGGGGGGCTCTTCCCCCACCCCGCCCCTTCCCGAAACTGGGGCCCTGCTCCGGACCCCGCAGCGGCGCCGCGGGGTTACACGTACTCCGTCGGGATCACGGCCTCGCCGCGCGAGAGCTGCGTCGCGGACAGCGGCAGGCTCGCCCGCACCGCGCGGTGGCGGTCCCGGGCGGCCTCCAGCGGCTCGCGGGCCACCACCTCGCCGGACTTGACCAGCTGGGTCAGGAGCTGGTCGTCGGCCAGCGCCGCCGGCACCGGGCCCACGCCGATGACCTCCGCCTCCGCGACCCCCTCCGCGTCCCGCCGCCGCGCCGCCCACTTGCGGCCGCCGATGGAGGTCTTGCCGCCCGAGGACTTCTTGGCCACCGGGGCCAGCGCCGCCTTCGGATCCGCCGACGTGGCCCGCGCCACCAGCTTGTAGACCATCGAGCACGTCGGGTGCCCGCTGCCGGTCACCAGCTGGGTGCCCACGCCGTAGGTGTCGACCGGGGCCGCCGCCAGCGAGGCGATGGCGTACTCGTCGAGGTCCGAGGTGACCACGATCTTCGTCGAGGTCGCGCCCAGCTCGTCGAGCTGCTGCCGCACCCGGTGGGCCACCAGCAGCAGGTCTCCGGAGTCGATCCGGACCGCGCCCAGCTCCGGTCCGGCGATCTCCACCGCCGTGCGGACGGCCTCGGCCACGTCGTACGTGTCCACCAGCAGGGTGGTGCCCCGCCCCAGCGAGTCCACCTGCGCCGTGAAGGCGTCCCGCTCGCTGTCGTGGACGAGGGTGAAGGCGTGCGCGCTCGTGCCGACCGTCGGGATGCCGTACCGGAATCCGGCCGCCAGGTCCGAGGTCGAGGTGAAGCCGCCCACGTACGCGGCCCGCGAAGCGGCGACGGCCGCCAGTTCGTGGGTGCGCCGGGCGCCCATCTCGATCAGCGGGCGTCCGCCGGCCGCCGAGGACATCCGGGAGGCGGCCGCGGCGATCGCCGAGTCGTGGTTCAGGATCGACAGGATCACGGTCTCCAGCAGCACGCACTCGGCGAAGCTGCCCTCCACCCGCAGGACGGGGGAGCCGGGGAAGTAGACCTCCCCCTCCGGGTAGCCCCAGATGTCGCCGGAGAAGCGGTACGAGGCCAGCCAGTCCAGCGTCCGCATGTCGACGACGGCCCGCTCGCGCAGGAATTCCAGCACCGCGCCGTCGAAGCGGAAGTTCTCCACCGCGTCCAGCACCCGCCCGGTTCCGGCGATCACCCCGTAGCGGCGGCCCTCGGGCAGCCGGCGGGTGAACACCTCGAAGACCGAGCGTCGATCGGCGGTGCCGTTGGCCAGGGCGGCCTGCAGCATCGTGAGCTCGTAGTGATCCGTGAAGAGCGCTGTCGACGGCACGTCCACCGGCAGGCCCAGGTCCGCAGGGTTCATGGCTGGGATGCTAGCGCACATTTCGTCAAAGTGACGAGATGTAGGGGGCGATTGTGGGACCGGGCCGTCGCGGGGCACATGAGCGGTCGGTCGCGGGGGTCGTCCGACCCCTGTTTGGGCGGCGGCGCAGTCGAGGTGGCAGCATGGGACGAGTGAGTGTTGCTCCTGTTGAGATCGAACGCACCGAATCCGCCGAAGAGACCTTCGCGGTCCCCGAACCCGACGTCCCCTGGGTGACCCTGGTGCACAACGACCCGGTCAACCTCATGAGCTACGTGGCGTACGTGTTCCAGGCGTACTTCGGCTACTCGAAGGACGTGGCACACAAGTTGATGCTCGATGTCCATCACAAGGGGCGGGCGGTCGTGTCGAGCGGCACCCGCGAGGAAATGGAGCGCGACGTGCAGGCCATGCACGGCTACGGCCTGTGGGCGACCCTCTCGCAGGACCGCAACTGATGGGCGGCACCTTCGAGTCCCTGAAGGGCGGCGGCGCCGCCATCGCGCTCGACGAGATCGAGATCTCGATCCTGCGTTCCCTGGCCGTCCAACTGCTGGAGCTGATCGGCCCCGGTGCGCCGGAGCCCGCCGAGGACGCCGACCCGCTCGCCGCGTTGTTCGCGGAGGGCCCCTCCGAGCCCCCGTCCGACCCGGCGCTGGCCCGGCTCTTCCCCGACGCCTACGGGGCCCCCGACGGGGCCGGTGACAAGGGGGTGGACCCCGAGGAGCTCGCGGCCCGCTCCGCGGAGTTCCGCCGCTTCACCGAGAACGACCTGCGCGCCCGCAAGCGCGAGGACGCGCTGGCCGTCGTACGCAGCCTGGACGGGCTGACCCCGGCCGGCGACGAGGCGGCGGTGCTGGAGCTGTCCGGCGAGCTGCCGCTGCGCTGGCTCGGCGCGCTCAACGACCTGCGCCTGACCATCGCGGCCCGGCTCGACATCACCGAGGACGACGAGAGCGCGGTGCTGTTCCGACTGCCGGACGAGGACCCGCGCAAGCCGATGGTGATGGCCTACCTCTGGCTCGGCGGCCTCCAGGAAACCTTGATCGAAACCCTCTGAGAATCCTCAAAGGGGAACACTGTTCGCTCAGCGGACGCTCAAATCCGGATAACGATCAGATCACCGCCATGCGGTGATCTGATCCATTTCTAGGTCTATGGGGTGAATTTTTGATGCCCTGCGCCACATTTCTCCCCCTCGGGCAGCCGTAAGGCCGTGATAAATCTTCACGACTGCCGAAGGGACGCCACCCATGTCCCCCGGCTGGCTTGGCCCGGCTGATCGCCGGCGTGCAACTCCATCCGTATCCGGGGGGATCGAGGACCCGATCCGCAGCCAACGAAGGCGCGGGTCGGCGTGGAGAAAGGCGCACCAGACATGACCTCTGTGCAGGTCGAGCAGCACGACAAGACGCCCGGCGAGGGCGGTTCGGGCGAAGGCGGCGAGGGTTACCACCGCACGCTCGGCGCCCGTCAGATCCAGATGATCGCGATCGGCGGGGCCATCGGCACCGGCCTGTTCCTCGGAGCGGGCAAGGCCATCTCCAAGGCCGGACCCAGCCTGATCCTGGCGTACGCCATCGCGGGCCTGGTCATCTTCTTCATCATGCGGGCCCTGGGCGAGCTGCTCATGTACCGCCCCGTCTCCGGTTCCTTCTCGGACTACGCCCGCGAGTTCCTGGGCCCGTTCTGGGGATACGTCACCGGCTGGACGTACTGGCTGTTCTGGGTGGTCACCGGCATCACCGAGGTCACCGCGGCCGCGCAGTACATGTCGTACTGGACCCACGACAGCTTCCCGCAGTGGGCCTACGCGCTGATCTTCACGGTCATCCTCTACGCCGCCAACCTGATCTCCGTGAAGCTCTTCGGTGAGCTGGAGTTCTGGTTCTCCATGGTCAAGGTCACCGCCATCGTCGGCATGATCCTGATCTGCGCCGGCATCCTCACCATCGGCTTCTCCGACGCGGCCGACACCGCCACCGTCTCCAACCTCTGGAACGACGGCGGCTTCTTCCCCAAGGGCATCGGCGGCACGCTGATGACCCTGCAGATCGTGATGTTCGCCTTCCTCGCGGTCGAGCTGGTCGGCGTCACCGCCGGCGAGTCCAAGGACCCCGAGAAGACCCTGCCCAAGGCCATCAACACCGTGCCGTGGCGCATCGCCGTCTTCTACGTCGGCGCGCTGATCATGATCCTGTCGGTCGTCCCGTGGACGCACTTCCAGCCGGGCGTCTCGCCCTTCGTCGCCGCCTTCGAGCGCATGGGCCTCGGCATCGGCGCCGCGATCGTCAACTTCGTCGTGCTGACCGCCGCCCTGTCCTCCTGCAACTCGGGCATGTACTCCACCGGCCGCATGCTCCGCGACCTCGCCATCAACGGCCAGGGCCCGAAGGTCTTCACCAAGCTCACCAAGAGCGGCACCCCGCTCGTCGGCACCACCTTCTCCGCCGCGCTGATGCTGGTGGGCGTCTGGATCAACTACGTCGCCCCGGGCAAGGCCTTCGACTACGTCGTCTCCTTCGCCACCATCTCCGGCATGTGGGCCTGGATCATGATCCTGGTCTGCCAGATCCGCTACCGGGCCAAGTCCGACCGCGGCGAGCTGCCGCAGTCCGCGTTCCGCGCCCCCGGCGCCCCGTACACGAGCTGGTTCGCGCTGCTCTTCATCGGCATGGTCATCGTGATGATGGGCGCCGACAAGGTCTCCCGCGTCTCGCTGTACTGCGCCCCGCTGTGGGGTCTGATCCTCGGTGTCTCCTACCTGGTCATGAAGTCCCGCGACCCGCGCGGCGCGGCCTTCACCAAGGCCTCGTAGCACCCGGACACCGCGAGTCCCGGCCGCCCGCCGCGGCCGGGAACCGCACTCCCACGGACCTTGTGTCCACCATGCGGGCCCTTGCGTACCACTCCTCGGTACGTAGGGGCCCGTCTGCTTATCCTGTCGCTCATGCTGACCCTCACCCAGGACCTGTACGACCGGATCGTCGAGCACGCCCGCCAGGACCACCCCGACGAGGCGTGCGGTGTCGTGGCCGGCCCGGCGGGCACCGACCGCCCCGAGCGGTTCGTCCCGATGCTCAACGCGGCCCGCTCGCCCACGTTCTACGAGTTCGACTCGAAGGATCTGCTGAAGCTCTACCGCGATCTGGACGACCGCGACGAGGAGCCGGTGATCGTCTACCACTCGCACACCGCGACCGAGGCGTACCCCTCGCGCACGGACGTCACGTACGCGAACGAGCCCCACGCGCACTACGTCCTCGTCTCGACGGCGGACAAGGACGGCCTCGGAGAGTTCCAGTTCCGCTCGTACCGGATCGTCGACGGAGTGATCACCGAGGAAGAAGTGCAGGTCGTCGACGCCTACTGACCAGTATGTGAGCGACGGACGTCCACGATGCGGGATCACACTCCAAACGGGGGACCGGGAATCGTTAACATGACCGCATGGTTTCCCACGACGTGAGCATCGAGACGCCCGGCAGGCTGCTGCTCGTGGCGCGGCTGCACGTCGACCTGTGCCGCCTCGCCAGCGCCATCTGTCCTGCGCTCTGAGTACCGGAGCCCTTCCGCGCGGAGGGCCGACGAACCGCGCGCCGCACGCTTCCACGCTTTTCACGCACTCCCCGACGACTGGAGACAGCCATGGCCATCGAGGTCCGCATCCCCACCATCCTCCGCACCTACACCGAAGGCGAGAAGGCCGTCTCCGGTGAGGGCGCGACCCTCGCCGACCTCTTCGCGGACCTGGAGACCCGTCACAAGGGCATCGAGGAGCGCATCGTCGACGGCGGCCAGCTGCGCCGCTTCGTCAACGTCTACCTCAACGACGAGGACGTCCGCTTCCTCGACGGCATCTCCACCGCCCTCAAGGACGGCGACAGCGTCACCATCCTCCCGGCCGTGGCCGGCGGATCGAAGTAATGCGCTACGACTCCCCGCTGGCCGCGGTCGGCAACACGCCGCTGGTCCGGCTGCCCCGACTGTCGCCCTCGGACGACGTCCGCATCTGGGCGAAGCTGGAGGACCGCAACCCGACCGGCTCGATCAAGGACCGCCCCGCGCTCCACATGGTCGAGCAGGCCGAGAAGGACGGCCGGCTCAAGCCCGGCTGCACCATCCTGGAGCCCACCTCGGGCAACACCGGCATCTCGCTGGCGATGGCGGCCAAGCTCAAGGGCTACCGCATCGTGTGCGTGATGCCGGAGAACACCAGCCAGGAGCGGCGTGACCTGCTGGCCATGTGGGGAGCCGAGATCATCTCGTCGCCGGCCGCCGGCGGCTCGAACACCGCGGTCCGGGTGGCCAAGGAACTGGCCGCGGAGCACCCGGACTGGGTGATGCTCTACCAGTACGGCAACCCGGACAACGCGGGCGCGCACTACGCCACCACGGGCCCGGAGATCCTCGCGGACCTCCCCTCCATCACCCACTTCGTCGCGGGCCTGGGCACCACCGGCACCCTCATGGGCGTCGGCCGCTACCTGCGCGAACACGTGGCCGGCATCAAGATCGTCGCGGCCGAGCCGCGCTACGACGACCTCGTCTACGGGCTGCGCAACCTGGACGAGGGCTTCGTCCCGGAGCTCTACGACGCCTCCGTGCTCACCACCCGTTTCTCGGTGGGCTCGGCGGACGCGGTGACGCGGACGCGGGAGCTGCTGCAGCAGGAGGGGATCTTCGCGGGCGTCTCCACCGGAGCCGCCCTGCACGCGGCGATCGGCGTCGGCCGCAAGGCGGTGGCCGCGGGCGAATCGGCGGACATCGTCTTCGTCGTGGCCGACGGCGGCTGGAAGTACCTCTCGACGGGCGTCTACACGGCCGCGACCACCGAGGAAGCCATCGAGGCCCTCCAGGGCCAGCTCTGGGCATAGCCCCCTGCCGTGTCCCCTGCGGGGTCGCCGCCCCCGAACCCGGGCGCCTCAAACGCCGGCGAGGCTGGAAATCAGCCTCGCCGGCGTTTGAGGCGCGGGTCCGGGCAGAGCCCGGGAAACGGCGAGAGGGCGGGGCGGGGAGAGGCTCCGCGCAGCGGCACCACACCGCACCGCTAGTCCGCGAGCCGCTCCGCCAGGATCGCCGCGTGGCTGGACGCCGGGTCCTTGACCGCAGTCAGCAACGTCAGCGGGCCCGCCTCGGCCAGCGACCGGAGCCGCGCCGGCTCCGCCACCGCCCCCGGCTCCGCCACCGCCCCCGGCTCCGCCGGCTCCGCCGGCTCCGCCTCGTACCGCTCCCGGAACTCCCCCGCCGACCCCCCGTCGTGGAACCACCTCCGCAGCTCCGTCGACGGCGTCACCGCCTTCGGCCACTCTCCCCCAGCTACCGCTGGGAGGTGCCCCCGGACCCCGGCCACCGCCTTCGCCAGGCCCCGCGGCCACAGCCGGTCCACGAGGATCCTCCCCCAGACTCCGTCCGGGGGGACCCCCGGCCCGTCGGCCCCCGGCTCCGGCGGGTCGTACACCCGCCGCAGACGGATCACCGGTTCCCGCTTCACCGCGCGCCTCCCAGACCCTTGATCTCGTCCCACACCGCGGGGTCCAGCATCCCCAGCCGGGTCCGGAACTCCCACAGCGACACCTCCGCCGGCCGGTCCGCCTCCAGGAAGCTCGCCCGGCCCTGCCCGCCGACCGTCCCCGGCGGCAGCGGAATCACCCCGGCCCGCCGATCGTCGTACTTCCCGGTGATCCACGCGACCCGCGCCCGGTGGCCCCGTACCGACCCCACCGCCAGGACCAGGCACGTACGCCCGTCGGCCAGGCACCACAGCTCGCCCGCCCGCGGCTGCGGCGGCGGACCGGCCCCGTGCGCCGGCGGGGCCCGGCGCGGCAGCCCGAAGCGGCCCCCGGCGACCAGCACCAGCAGCGCCACGGCCACCACCGCGGCCACCGCGGGCCACCAGGACGTGTCCATGCTTCGACCGTAGCCGCGCGGGAACGCCCCGGCATGGCAACGCCCGTGCCCACCGTCGCTCCCCCGGGTGACAGCGCAGGTGATTCCCCCCACAACGGCCTGCCGCGGAGGAGCGACCGGACGTTTCGCGCCTTACGCTCGACGCACGCACGGCCCGCATTCCGTCCACGGACCGTCCTCGGAGGTTCACGCTCCATGAAGCTCACCGTCGTCGGCTGTTCGGGGTCGTTCCCGTCCGCGGAATCGGCCTGTTCGAGCTACCTCGTCGAGGCCGACGGCTTCCGGCTGCTCCTCGACATGGGCAACGGCGCCCTCGGCGAGCTGCAGCGCCACATCGGCCTCTACGACCTCGACGCGATCTTCCTGAGCCACCTGCACGCCGACCACTGCATCGACATGTGCGCGTACTTCGTCGCCCGCTACTACCGGCACGAGGGCGGCCGCTGCGGCACCATTCCCGTCTACGGGCCCGAGGGCACCGAGCGCCGGCTGACCACCGCCTACGACGACGTCCCCGACGAGCGCTCGATGAGCGAGGTCTTCGACTTCCGCACGCTGAAGTCCGGGACCTTCGAGATCGGCCCGCTGCAGGTCCGCACCGAGCGGGTCTCCCACCCGGTCGAGGCGTACGGCATCCGCATCGAGCACGGCGGCCGCTCGATCACCTACTCCGGCGACACCGGCACCTGCCCCGAGCTCGGCCTGCTCGCCGACGGTGCCGACCTCTTCCTGTGCGAGTCCTCCTTCACGCACGGCAAGGAGGACATCCCGGGTCTGCACCTGAACGGCCATGAGGCGGGCGAGTACGCGGCCGGCGGTCGCGTGGGCCGGCTCGTCCTCACCCACATCCCGCCGTGGACCGACCCCGAGCAGAACCTCACCGACGCCCGCGCGGTCTACGACGGCCCGGTCGACCTGGCGTACTCGGGCGCGGTCTACGAGGTCTGACCCCGGCCACGACGCACGAGAAGCCCCCGCCCTCCCTTCCGGGAGAGCGGGGGCTTCTTCGTGCCTACGGGACTGCCTACTTGGCGTCGGCCTTGGCCATCTCGGCCAGCTCCTCGTCGGACTCGCGGCCCGGCGTCGGGAGGTTGAACTTGACGATCGCGAAGCGGAACCCGAAGTAGTAGATCGCTCCGAAGACCAGACCGATCGGAATGATCATCCATGGGTTGGTCGCCTTGCTCCAACCGAGGCCGAGGTCGATCAGACCCGCGGAGAAGGTGAAGCCCGCGTGGACCCCGAGCGCCCAGGTGATCGCCATGGAGAGGGCGGTCAGGACGGCGTGGATCGCGTAGAGCACCGGCGCGATGAACATGAACGAGAACTCGATGGGCTCGGTGACACCCGTGACGAACGAGGTGAGGGCGAGCGAGACCATCATGCCGGTGACGGCCTTGCGGCGCTCCGGGCGAGCGGTGTGGGCGATGGCCAGGGCGGCGGCCGGGAGGCCGAACATCATGATCGGGAAGAAGCCCGTCATGAACAGACCGGCCTCCGGGTCACCGGCGAAGAAGCGGTTCAGGTCACCGTGGACGACCTCGCCGGCGGCGTTGGTGAAGTCACCGATCTGGAACCAGGCGACGGTGTTGACGAACTGGTGCATGCCGATCGGGATCAGCGCGCGGTTGATGACACCGAAGATGCCGGCGCCCGCGGCACCCAGCCCGGTCATCCACTCACCGAAGTTGGAGATGACCTCGCCGATCGGCTCCCAGACCACACCGAAGAACACGCCGGCGATGACACCGACGAAGGCCATGATGATCGGGACGAGCCGGCGGCCGTTGAAGAAGCCGAGCCAGTCCACCAGCTTGGTGCGGTGGTAGCGCTGCCACAGGACCGCGGCGAGCAGACCCATGATGATGCCGCCGAGGACGCCGGGGTTGTTGTACGTCGCGGCGACGTCGACACCCTTGTTCTCGGTGGTGTTGATGACGGCCTCGGTCACCGGGAAGGCGGTGAGGACGTTCTTGTAGACCAGGAATCCGACGAGCGCGGCGAGCGCCGTGGAGCCGTCCGCCTTCTTGGCGAAGCCGATGGCGACGCCGATGCAGAACAGCAGCGGCAGGTTGCTGAAGACCGCGTCACCGGCGGTGGCGAACACCGTGGCGACCTTGCCCCAGCCGAGACCGTCCGCGCCGAAGACGTCGGGCTGACCGAGACGCAGCAGGATGCCGGCGGCGGGCAGGACGGCGATGGGCAGCTGGAGGCTGCGGCCGACCTTCTGCAGACCCTGGATCAGGCCGGATCCCCGCTTCTTGGCGGGCGGCGCAGCGGCGTCAGTAGCCGTACTCATAACTTCCTCCGGGGGGAGCAAGGCGCCGCCAAGGGGTGCAACCACGAGGGACGGCGACGTCTCAGAAAGGGGGACACGCCGCCGGGGGAAGCGGTCGTGGTCTACACCAATTCATGGTGTAGACCAGTTGTAACACGGTGAGGGTTAGATAAGGAACCTTCGATTTCCTGTGGCCTGGATCACATGTAGCCGGGCGTGCCGAAGGGCCCCCGGATCGTGATCCGGGGGCCCTTGACGGACCGTGCGGTAACCCTGCGGGGACCGGGCCGGCCGGCCCGGCCGGCTCAGGCCTTGGTCGTCTCCGACTCCATCGCCGCGATCTCCTCGTCCGACTCCCGACCCGGCGTCGCCAGGTCGAACTTCGTGATCGCGAAACGGAACACCACGTAATAGACGAGCGCGAAGCACAGGCCGATCGGAATGATCAGCCAGGGTTTCGTCGCCAGCTGCCAGTTGATGACGTAGTCGATCAGACCCGCCGAGAAGCTGAAACCGTCGTGGACGCCCAGCCCCCACGTCACCGCCATGGACACACCCGTCAGCACCGCGTGCACCACGTACAACACGGGCGCGACGAAGAGGAAGGAGTACTCCAACGGCTCCGTGATCCCGGTGACGAACGAGGTCAGGGCCACCGACAGCATCAGGCCGCCCACCTCCTTGCGCCGCTGCGGCTTCGCGCAATGCGTGATCGCCAGCGCCGCCGCCGGCAGCGCGAACATCATGATCGGGAAGAAGCCCGACAGGAACAGGCCCGCGTTCGGATCGCCGTGCAGGAACATGTTGATGTCGCCGTGGTACGTCTTCCCGTCCGGCGCCGTGTACGACCCGAACTGGAACCACATCGGCACGTTCAGGAACTGGTGCAGACCGATCACCAACAGCCCGCGGTTCGCGACACCGAAGATGCCACCACCCCAGGCACCCAGCCCGCGCAACCAGTCGGAGAAGCTCTCCAACGCGTCTCCGACCGGCGGCCAGATCCACAGACAGAGCGCGGCGAAGGCGATCGCGACGAAGGACATGATGATCGGGACCAGCCGCCGGCCGTTGAAGAAGCCGAGCCAGTCCACCAGCTTCACCCGGTGGTACCGCTGCCAGAAATAGGCCGCCAGCAGCCCCATGATGATGCCGCCGAAGACACCCGGGTTCTGGTACGTGTACGCCACGAAGGTGTCGTTCGGCCCCAGACAGCCACCCCCGATGTCCTTGGTCCCCGCCGGGCACGCCTTCTGGAACGCGTGCAGCACCCCCCGGTAGACGAGGAACCCCGCCGTGGCCGCGAGGGCGGTCGAACCGTCCGCCTTCTTCGCCATGCCGATGGCGACCCCGATGCAGAACAGGAGCGGCAGACCGAGATCCGGGTCGAGCAACGCCCCGCCCGCACCCGCCATCACCTTGGCGACGTCCGTCCACTGCAAACCGTCCGCCCCGAAGACGTCCGGCTGCCCGAGCCGCAGCAGGATGCCTGCCGCGGGCAGCACGGCGATCGGGAGCTGCAGGCTGCGCCCCATCTTCTGCAGCCCCTGGAACAGGTTGTTCCGCCAATTCGGCTGTGGCCCTGCTTTGGAGCTGCTCACGCTCATCGGCGTCCTCCCTGACCGGCCCGTTTTGGCTGCCGCAACACTTACGGCACACTGGTGTAGACCAGTTGTGGGCGGGTTGCTGCTGATCGTCATCATTCGGCAGAGGCCCGTCATGTGCCTGCGTAGATGGGCCAACCGTGCGTTACCGTGACGAAGCGGACCGTGCAGGTGGGTAGCCATGTACCGGCCGCCGAGACCCGTTCTTCGAAACACTCAGGGAGAAACACATGGCCACCAAGGCTGAGAAGATCGTCGCCGGGCTCGGCGGCATCGAGAACATCGAAGAGGTCGAGGGCTGCATCACCCGCCTGCGCACCGAGGTCATCAACCCCGACCTCGTCGACGAAGCCGCCCTCAAGGCCGCCGGCGCCCACGGCGTCGTCAAGATGGGCACCGCGATCCAGGTCGTCATCGGCACCGACGCCGACCCCATCGCCGCCGACATCGAAGACATGATGTGATCCGGACCCCCTAGCCAGGTCCCAGCGGACCCCGTCCCGGAAGCCCCGGACGGGGTCTTCGCGCACCTGGGCACCGACTAGGCTCGCAGCCATGTCTCGCATCGACGGCCGTACGCCCGAACAGCTCCGCCCGGTCACCATCGAACGCGGATGGAGCAAGCACGCCGAGGGCTCCGTCCTCGTCTCCTTCGGAGACACCAAGGTCTTCTGCACCGCCTCCTTCACCGAAGGCGTCCCGCGCTGGCGCAAGGGCAGCGGCGAAGGCTGGGTCACCTCCGAATACTCGATGCTGCCCCGCTCCACCAACACCCGCGGCGACCGCGAATCCGTCCGCGGCAAGATCGGCGGCCGCACCCACGAGATCTCCCGCCTGATCGGCCGCTCCCTGCGCGCCGTCATCGACTACAAGGCCCTCGGCGAGAACACCATCGTCCTGGACTGCGACGTCCTCCAGGCCGACGGCGGCACCCGCACCGCCGCCATCACCGGCGCCTACGTCGCCCTCGCCGACGCCGTCGCCTGGGGCCAGAAGAAGAAGTTCGTCAAGGCCGGCCGCAAGCCCCTCACCGGCACCGTCGCCGCCGTCAGCGTCGGCATCGTCGACGGCGTCCCGCTCCTCGACCTCTGCTACGAGGAGGACGTCCGCGCCGAGACCGACATGAACGTGGTCTGCACCGGCGACGGCCGCTTCGTCGAGGTCCAGGGCACCGCCGAAGGCGAGCCCTTCGACCGCAAGGAACTGAACGCCCTCCTCGACCTCGCGGCCGGCGGCTGCGCGGACCTCGAAGCCATCCAGCGGGGCGCGCTCGAACTGTAGCCGGCAACCGCCGGGCCCGGCCCGGCGTCCAGGAAGATACGGGCGCACGGTTTCGCCACCGTGCGCCCGTCCTCGTAGCGCCCAAGCCCTCAGGGGGAGAACCGCATGAAGCTCCGCATAGCGGCCGTAGCCGTGGCCGCCGTACTCACCGTCCCGGCCCTGTCCGCCTGCGACGCGATCTCCACGGCCATGGACTGCGCGAACACCGCCGTGGCCATCACGGACGGCGCCAACGACCTCCAGCAGGCCGTCTCCCAGGCGGGCAACAGCCCCCAGGACGCCCAGAACGCGCTCAACCAGATCGAGACGAACCTGAAGAAGATCGGCGACCAGACGGACAACGCCGACCTGAGCAAGGCCATCGACTCGATGAACACGGCCGTCAAGAACGTTCGCTCCTCGATCGAGAGCGGCAACAGCGCCCCGGACATCCAGCCGGTCGCGGACGCGGCGAGCGAGCTGTCGAAGGTCTGCACCCCGGGGTGATCCGCCCCCCGGGATAATGGGGGCATGACCTCGACGCCCAGCCGCCTCATCCTGGCCACCCGCAACGCGGGCAAAGTCTCCGAACTCCGCGCGATCCTGTCCGACGCCGGCCTGCCGCACGAGCTGGTCGGCGCGGACGCGTACCCCGAGATTCCGGACGTCAAGGAAACCGGCGTCACCTTCGCCGAGAACGCCCTCCTCAAGGCCCACGCCCTGGCCCGCGCCACCGGCCTCCCGGCGGTCGCCGACGACTCCGGCCTCTGCGTGGACGTCCTGCACGGCGCCCCCGGCATCTTCTCGGCCCGCTGGGCCGGCACCCACGGCGACGACAAGGCCAACTTGGACCTGCTGCTGGCCCAGCTCGGCGACATCGCCGACGAGAACCGCGGGGCCCACTTCGCGTGCGCGGCGGCCCTGGCCATGCCGGACGGCACCGAACGCGTCGTCGAGGGCCGCCTCCTGGGCACCCTCCGCCACACCCCGTCCGGTACGGGCGGCTTCGGCTACGACCCGATCCTCCAGCCGCAGGGCGACACCCGCACGTGCGCGGAACTGACCCCGGCGGAGAAGAACGCCATCTCCCACCGCGGCCAGGCCTTCCGCGCCCTGGTCCCCTTCGTCCGCGCCCTCCTGGGCTGACGCGGCGAGGCCTGGTTCCCTCCGGGTGGGGGAACCAGGCCTCATCTTCGGTACGCCCGGTCGGATTCGAACCGACATACGTGGCCACCTAAAGACCACCGCTAACCAGGTCGCGTACGGGCGCGAGCCATGGACACTCTACTGCGCACAGTGCCGTTCGGGGGAAGCGGCATCATCGATCGCGTCGTCCTCCACGGCACCACGTGGTGGTGACCGCATGACAGTTGGGGCAGAGCAGCCGCAGGTTTTCCCTACGGTCGTCGCTCCAGTCGCCGTTCACGTGGTCGACCTCCAAGGTCATGGGCCGCCCGCCCCACTCGGGCGCCGTGCCGCACATGTCGCAGTGCTCCGGAACGCCGACTTCGCGCAGCGCCCGTCGGAGCAGGTGTGTGCGCGTTCGCCGCCGGCCGTCATGTTTGATCAGGATCTCGGCTGCGGGCTTCATCGGTACCGTCCCCCGCTTGCCGCGCTGATGACCCTGTCCGAGGAAGTGCGAGGTGGAGAGGCATTCCTCGTCGATCCACCGCTTCAGAGCCTTGTGGTGGCTCCCGGACACGCTGCGATCGAGGCGCCGCAGGACCTCTGCCAGCGAGTGCGACGCGGCGACCGCCTCACGTAGTGTCTCCCGGTCCGGCTTGACCCGGCGCTTGCGGTCCGGGCGTTCGAAGTGGGCGACGTCGATGCCGAAGTGCCGGAACCTAGAGAGGAGGTACCTGCTCAGTCGCGCATACGGCTTGATGTCGAGATGAGCGATGACCTCGTCGATGCTGACGCACCGTGCTGCCGCCTCGGCCATGACTTCGCGCGTATAGCGTTCTCCGGTGCTCACCGGCGGCGCCGCTTCGCACGACCACGGTATGTGTCGGTGGCCGAATGGCAGTTGGGGCAGAGCAGCCGCAGGTTCTCGGGCAGGTTGTTCCGCCAGTCGCCGTCCATGTGGTCCACCTCCAGCGGCAGCGGATAGCCCCGCCAGGTCGGAGGTGTGCCGCACATCCGGTACACCTCGGGCACGCCCAGTGCGGCCAGTGCCTGCTTCAGGTGCGCACTCTGTGCACGCCGGGCGTGCGGGTCGTCCCGCCTGACCAGGAGGCTCTCCGGGGCGCGCCGGGTCTTCGGCCGCCCGGCGGGCGAGGGCCGTTCGAAGTGGGAGGTGTCTATGCCGAACGCCTTGACCCGCCTGCTGATGTGCGTGTGGTGGCCACCCACGACCTCCAGGCCGAGATGCCGCAGGACTTGGCACATGTTCGTCGAGTCGGCGACCGCCGCCGTCAGGACCTCCTTTGTCCACTTGACGGCTGCCGGCCGCTCGAAGTGCGACGTGTCCACGCCCAGCTTCCGCATGCGGTCGTGCAGATAGCGCCGCGAGCGGCTCTTCGGGTCGACCCCCAGCTTCTCCAGTGCCTCCGACAGCGTGCGCGACGTACGCGCCGCCTCCGCGAGGCGTTCTTTCGTGTACGGGCTGATCGGCACCCCGGCCCCCTCCGTTCCGGCCACGCGTTCGTGGCCTCGTACGGACTGACGAACCGATATGCGGGTAGTTACGTCCGATAAACGGAATGGCCCGTACCGGATGGTGCGGGCCATTTCAGTGGGGCGGGGGTCAGAGGCCCAGGTCTTTGATGATCTTGGCTACGTGGCCGGTGGCCTTGACGTTGTAGAAGGCGTGCTCGACCTTGCCCTCCTCGTCGACGACCACCGTGGAGCGGATGACCCCGGTCACCGTCTTGCCGTACAGCTTCTTCTCGCCGTACGCGCCGTACGCCGTCAGCGTCTCCTTCTCGGGGTCGCTGACCAGGGTGACCTTCAGGTCCTCCTTCTCGCGGAACTTCGCCAGCTTCTCCGGCTTGTCCGGGGACACACCGATGACGTCGTAGCCGTGTCCCGTCAAGAAGGACAGGTTGTCCGTGAAGTCGCAGGCCTGCTTCGTGCAGCCCGGGGTCAGCGCGGACGGGTAGAAGTAGACGATCACCTTGCGGCCCTTGTGGTCGGCGAGCGAGACCTCGTTGCCGTCCGCATCGGGCAGGGTGAAGGCGGGGGCGGTGTCGCCCGGCTGGAGTCGCTCGCTCATCGTGACACTCTCCTCGGGAGGGGATCGGTATGCCATGAGACTAAGCTGACAGACTGTTCATGGCGGACTACGCCCCACACGACCACGACGACGGAGGCAGCGCGGTGCCGGAAGCCAGGACCCCCGCACAGATCGAGGCGGACATCGTCCGCCGCCGTGAGCAGCTCGCCGAGACGCTCGACGAGATCGGTGTGCGCATGCACCCGAAGACGATCATCGGGGACGCGAAGGCACGGGTCGCCTCGACCGTCGATCAGACCGCCGGGCGGGCCTTCGCCACGGTGAACCGGATCGTGACGGATCTGCGGGACGGTCTGCGGCACGACGACGGGGCTCCGCGCGTCGACCGGATCGTGCCCGTCGCGCTGGTCGCGGTGAGCCTGGTCGGGCTGATCGTGGTGTCGGCGCGCCGCAAGCGCGGATGACCCTGAGCGGTACGGGGCGGGCGTGGGCAGGTAGGTTCGTGGCGTGAGCGAGAACACCACCCACGACAAGCTGCCCATCCGCATGTTGCACGATCGCGTGCTCGTGAAGTCCGATCTGCCGGAGGGCGAGCGGCGCTCGGGCGGCGGCATCCTGATTCCCGCGACGGCCGCGGTGGGTAAGCGGCTGGCCTGGGCCGAGGTGGTCGCGGTCGGGCAGAGCGTCCGGACGGTCGAGCCGGGTGACCGGGTGCTGTACGACCCCGAGGACCGTGCCGAGGTCGAGGTGCGGGGTGCGACGTACGTGCTGATGCGCGAGCGGGATCTGCACGCCGTGGCCGCGGAGCGGCTGGAGGGGTCGGAGGACTCCACCGGGCTGTACCTCTGAGCTGAGGGAAAAGGGGCTGGTGGCGCAGGTCACCGGCCCTTTTCGCGGCCTTTTGCTACGGTGGAGGGGAACCCCGACGAGACGCGCCGTACCGGGTACGACAAGACGACGCACCCCGTATCGCTCGTTGTCTCGGAGGTGCCGTCATGGCATGGGTTCTTCTTCTCGTCGCCGGTCTGCTCGAGGTCGGCTGGTCGATCGGCATGAAGTTCACCGAAGGTTTCACCCGGCTGTGGCCGAGTGTGTTCACGGGTGCCGGGATCGTCGCGAGCATGGTGTTGCTGTCCTACGCCGCGAAGACCCTGCCCATCGGTACCGCGTACGGGGTGTGGGTGGGCATCGGCGCCGCCGGCGCGGCCGTGCTCGGTATGGCGGTGCTGGGTGAGCCCGTCACCGCCGCCCGGATCTTCTTCATCTGTCTGCTGTTGGTCGCCGTGGTGGGGCTGAAGGCGACCTCCGGTCACTGATCGTCGCTATTCGAGGAACGCGGACGGTGGTCGCAGGCCTTCGGCCGGGCCTCCGTCGCTGCCCTGGGTGCTGCCCTGCGCGCCGCCTTGGGTGCCTTGGGTGGTGCCGCCCTGGTCGCCGCCCTGGGTGGTGCCGCCGTTGTCCTGACCGCCGTTGTCCTGACCGCCGTTGTTCTGGCCGCCCTGGTTCTGGCCCCCGTTGTCCTGGCCGCCCTGGTTCTGGCCTCCGTTGTTCTGGCCGCCCTGGTTGCGCCCGCCCGTCGTGTCGGTCGGTGAGGGGCGGCGGGTCGGGCGTTCGGGGGTGCTGGGCGAGGGTTCGCCGGGGGTCTCCTGCGGCGGTTCGGATTCCGGGCTGGTCGGTGGCGGGGGTTGGGCGGCGCCGGGCTGGAGTTCCAGGTCGAAGTCGACGGGGTCGGTGCCTTCCAGGGCGGTCTTGGTGTACGCGGCCCAGATGCGGGCGGGGTAGCCGCCGCCGCCGATGCGGGCCTCGCCGAGGGCGCCGTAGAGGGATTCGAGGGTTCCGGTGTCCGGGTCCTGGCCCATCATGGAGATCACGGTGACCAGGTCGGGGGTGTAGGCCGCGAACCAGGCCGAGCGGTCCAGTTCGCCGGTGCCGGTCTTGCCCGCGGCGGGGTGGCCGGCGGCGAGGGCGGCCGTACCGGTGCCGTTGTCCACGACGCTGACCAGCATGGACGTGGTGGTGTCGGCGGCTTCGCGGCTGATGGCCTGGGTGGGGGTGCGCTGGGGGAGGCCGATGGTGTCGCCGCCCTTGGTGATCTTCTCCACGAAGGTGTAGGGGGTGCGGCGGCCGTGGTCGGCGAGGGTGGCGTAGGCCTGGGTCATGTCCAGGACACTGGCCTGGAGGGTGCCGAGTGCCATGGCCGGGCCGGGTACGAAGTTGGGGGTGTTCTCGGGGATGCCGAGGTCGATGGCGGTCTTCTTGACCTTGCCGGTGCCGACGTCGACGGCCATCTGCGCGTACACGGCGTTGACGGAGAGGTCGGTGGCGGTGTTGACGGTGATGTTGCCGTAGGAGATCTGGCCCTCGTTCTCGGGGGCGAAGCGGATGCGGCCGCCGACGACGGGGCGTTTGTTGTCGCCGTTGTAGATCGTGTTCGGGGTGATCCGGCGGCCGTCCTGGGTGCGGGAGTCGTTCTCGACGGCGGCGGCGAAGACGAAGGGCTTGAAGGTGGAGGCGACCTGGTAGTCGTGGCGGGTCGCGTTGTTCACGTACTGCTTGGTGTAGTCGATGCCGCCGTACATGGCGAGGACCTTGCCGGTGGCCGGGTCGATGGAGACCCCGCCGGCCCGGACCAGTCGGTCGGCCTTGCGCGTCTCGGGTTCGAGTTTGCTGACCATCTGGCTGTTGACGGCGTCGACGAGGGCGGTCTGGCGGCGTCTGTCGATGGTGGTGGTGATGCGGTAGCCGCCTTCGGCGAGGGTCTTGTCGTCGAGGATCTTGTTGTCGACGATGTAGTCCTTGATCGCTTCGACGAGGTAGCCGCGCTGGCCGGACAGGCCGGCGGCGGCGCGGACCTTGCCCGGTTCGGGGAACTGGGTCGTCGCGCGTTCGGCGGGGGTCAGCCACTGCTTCTTGACCATGCCGTCGAGTACGTAGTTCCAGCGGGCGAGGGCGCGGGGGCGGCTCTGGGGGTGGGAGACGACGTCGAAGGCGCTGGGGGAGTTGAGGAGGGTGGCGAGGTACGCGCCCTCGGCGGTGGTGAGTTTGTTGACGTCCTTGCCGTAGTAGGCCTGGGCGGCGGCCTGGATGCCGTAGGCGTTGCGGCCGAAGTAGCTGGTGTTCAGGTAGCCCTCAAGGATGTAGTTCTTCGACTTCTCGCGACCGAGTTTGATCGCGATGAAGAACTCTTTGGCCTTGCGTTTGATCGTCTGTTCCTGGCCCAAGTAGTAGTTCTTGACGTACTGCTGGGTGATGGTCGAACCGGACTGGGTGCCCTTGCCGGTCGCGGTGTTCCAGGCGGCACGGATCATCGCCTTGGGGTCGACAGCCCGCTCGGAGTAGAAGTCCCGGTCCTCGGCGGCCAGTACGGCCTGCTGCACGGACCGGGGGATCTGCGACAGCGGTACGTTGACGCGGTTGACCTCGCCGTCGCGGGCGATCTGGGAGCCGTCGGAGTAGAGGTAGACATTGGACTGCGCGGTGGCGGCGGCGTTGGCGGGCGGGATGTCGACCAGCAGGTAGCCGGCGACGAGGGCCCCGCCGATCAACAGGGCGACGAGCAGGATGCCGCCCAGGACCATGCGCCAGGTGGGCAGGAAGCGGCGCCGGCCGGTTCTCCTACGCCGGGCCTTCTTCTCGGGGCGGCCCTGGTGCGGTGCCCCGCGCTGTGCCTGCTCTGCCTGCTGTGACGCCGACGGGTCGGTCCGCGGCTGCGGTACGTCGGGCGGGGTGTCGGGGTCACGAGGGGTCCAGCCCGGGGGTGGTGACTGGTCGCTCATCTCCAGGACTCCTCGACGCCGTTCAAAATATCCACTTCTGTACCTCATGGTGTCTACCCGATGGCCGCTGATTCCGCTCCGGACGGGCATAAATCGGTCGCGTGGCTCGCCCCTCCGCACTAAGCTCGCGCGCTTTGGCCGACCTAGGAACGACGTGGGAAACGGAGGGATACGGTGCGCCGGAGAGTGCGTCGCGGAGTGGATCTCTACCTGGCGGTCGCGGCAGGCGGATTCAGGCGGTACGCCACCTACGGGACGGCGACAGCGGCCGGGGTGTTCACCAATACCGTGTTCGGGTTCATCGTGGCGTACACGTACGTCGCGCTGTGGGACGAGCGGCCCGGACTCGGCGGCTACGACCAGGCGCAGGCGCTGACGTTCGTCTGGGTGAGCCAGTCGCTGCTGGCCGCCGCCGCCCTGATCGGCGGAGGCTTCCAGGAGGAGCTCCAGGAGCGGATCCGGACCGGCGACATCGCGGTCGACCTGTACCGGCCCGCGGACCTCCAGATGTGGTGGCTCGCGGCCGATCTGGGGCGGGCGGTCTTCCAGTTGCTGGGCCGCGGGGTGGTGCCGCTGGTGGCGGGGGCGTTGGCGTTCCCGCTGGCGCTGCCCGTCGACCCGCTGCGCTGGCTGCTGTTCCTGGTGTCCGTCCTGCTGGCGCTGGTGGTCAGTTTCGCGCTGCGCTACATGGTGGGGCTGGTGGCCTTCTGGCTGATGGACGGGGCCGGCGTCAACATCATGGCCACGGTCGCCTCGATCTTCTTCTCCGGGATGCTGCTGCCGCTGACCGTCTTCCCGGGCGGCTTCGGCGAGTTCGTCCGGGCCCTGCCGTGGGCGGCGATGCTGCAGGTGCCGATGGACGTCCTGCTGGGCAAGCACAGCGGGGCCGGGGGCGCGGCCGAGGCGTTGGGCTTCCAGGCCGGGTGGGCGCTCGTACTGCTGGGGACGGGGCGGCTGTTGCAGTCGGCCGCGACGCGGAAGGTGGTGGTCCAGGGTGGCTGAGGCGGAAGCGGAGGCGACGGCGGTACCGGAGGCGACAGCGGTACCGGTGCGCGTGCGGGTCCGGGAGCTCGTGGTGGCCGGTGAGCCCCGGCGCGGCGGTCCGGTCCGGGAGGGGCTGCGCGGCTACCGGCTGATCGTGGCGATGTGGATCCGCTCCACGATGACGTACCGGACGTCCTTCGTCCTGACGACCGTCGGGCACGCGGTGATCACGCTCCTGGACTTCGTCGCGATCTCCATCATGTTCTCCCACGTGGACGCGCTCGGCGGCTTCACACTGCCCGAGATCGCCCTGCTGTACGGGTCCTGCTCGGCCTCCCTGGGCCTGGCGGACATGCTGCTGGGGAACACCGACCGGATCGGCGCCCGGATCCGCGACGGCTCGCTGGACACGATGCTGGTGCGGCCGGTCCCGGTGCTCGCGCAGGTCGCGGCGGACCGGTTCGCGCTGCGTCGGCTGGGCCGGATCGGGCAGGGCCTCGGGGTGATGGGCTGGGCGGTCTGGACCCTGGACGTGGACTGGACGGTCGGGAAGGTGGTGCTGGTGCCCGTGATGGTGATCGCGGGTGCGGCCATCTTCGCGGCGGTGATGGTGACCGGGGCGGCCTTCCAGTTCGTGACCGGGGACGCGGCGGAGGTGCAGAACTCCTTCACCTACGGGGGCTGCACGATGCTGCAGTACCCGCCGACGGTGTTCGCGAAGGACCTGCTGCGCGGGGTGACCTTCATCGTCCCGCTGGCCTTCGTCAACTGGCTGCCCGCGCTGCACGTGTTGGGGCGGCCCGATCCGCTGGGACTGCCCGGGTGGGTCGCGTACCTGAGCCCGCTGGTGGCCTTCGTGGTGTTCCTGCCCGCGTCGCTGGCGTGGCGCGCGGGAGTCCGTTCGTACCGAAGCACGGGGAGCTAGAGCTGTGGCGGATGTGCTGATCTCGTTGGACGGGGTCGAGAAGGTCTTTGACGTACGGCGCCGGGTGAGCCTGATGCGCCGGGAGAAACGCCAGGTCAGGGCGGTGGACGGGATCAGTTTCGAGGTCGCTCGGGGCGAGATGGTCGGCTACATCGGGCCCAACGGCGCGGGGAAGTCCACCACGATCAAGATGCTGACCGGCATCCTGACCCCGAGCGGCGGCCGGCTGCGGGTCGCGGGCATCGACCCGGCGCGGGAGCGGATGCGGCTGGCGCACCGGATCGGGGTGGTGTTCGGGCAGCGCACCACGCTGTGGTGGGACCTGCCGCTGAAGGACTCGTACGGGCTGATGCGGCGGCTGTACCGGGTGCCGCGGGCGCGGTTCGAGGAGAACCTGGAGCGCTGCGTGGAGCGGCTCGACCTGGCCGAGCTGCTGGACGTACCGGTACGGCAGTTGTCGCTGGGGCAGCGGATGCGGGGGGACATCGCGGCGGCGCTGCTGCACGACCCGGAGGTGCTGTACCTGGACGAGCCGACGATCGGGCTCGACGTGGTGAGCAAGGCGAAGGTACGGGGCTTCCTGCGGCAGCTGAACGAGGAACTCGGCACGACCGTGCTGCTCACGACGCACGACCTCCAGGACATCGAGCAGCTGTGCGCGCGGGTGATGGTGATCGACCACGGGCGGTTGATGTACGACGGGCCGTTGGGCGGGCTGCACGCGGCGGGGGCGGTGGGGGAGAGCGAGCGGACGCTGGTGGTGGACCTGGAGCGGGAGCTCGCGCCGATCAGTGTGGCGGGGGCGCGGGTGGTGAAGGTGGAGGGGCCGCGGCAGTGGTTGGCGTTCCCGGCGGGGGCTTCGGCGGCGCCGCTGGTGGCGGCGGTGGCGGCGGACTATCCGCTGGTGGACCTGTCGGTGCGGGAGCCGGACATCGAGGACGTGATCGCGCGGATGTACGCGGGCCGGGGCTGAGGGTGCCCGAACCAGGGGCGTCGGGCGGGAAAGGTCAGGGGAAAGCCCGGGACGATCCGGGGACGATCTCAGGGGTCGAGCCATACAACTACCGGACAACCCTGCCTAGTCTGGTCCACATGAGTGACGAGCGGCCGGAGAAGCCGTTGCCGGAGCTGAGGGCGTCGGACGCCGACCGGGACCGGGTGGTGGAGCGTCTGCGGGACGCCGTCGCCGAGGGCCGGCTCGACATGGAGGAATTCGAGGAGCGGCTGGAGGCGGCCTACAAGTCGCGGACGTACGCGGAACTGGAACCGTTGACGCGGGACCTGCCGGCCCCGGCGGGCGGGTCGGTGGCCCCTGCGACGGCGGCCGCCGAGCCCTGGACGGGCCGGATCGGCGGGGCGGGCGGCTCGGCGACGGCCGTCGCGGTCATGTCGGGCTTCCAGCGCAAGGGCCGTTGGACGGTGCCGGCGCGGTTCGACGCGGTGGCGTTCTGGGGCGGCGGGGAGCTGGACCTGCGCGAGGCGGAGTTCGCGCAGCGCGAGGTGGTGATCAACTGCGTCGCGGTCATGGGCGGCATCGAGATCACGGTGCCGCCGGGGGTGGAGGTGGACGTCCGGGGCTTCGGCTTCATGGGCGCCTTCGACCAGCGTGACAACCCCGGCCCGGCCGAGCCGGGCGCGCCGCGGGTGGTGGTGACGGGCTTCGCCTTCTGGGGTGGCGTGGAGGTCAAGGTCAAGAAGCGCAAGCGGCCCCTGGATGGCCCCTCCCTCCGCAAAGAGCTGTAGCCGCTCGGCGTGTGCGGCGCCGTTGCCGGGGCTCCGCCCCGGACCCCGCCGGGCGCTGCCCGGACCCGCGCCTCAAACGCCGGCGGGGCTGGGTGGTGTGGGGCGGTGCCCCGCCGGAGTGTCTCCTCGGCTCGCGCGGTACCGCATGTCTCGGCCGTAGCCGGTGGTGCGCACTCGTCCTGCGGGGACACTCCACCGTGTCCCCGCCCCACGGCAGGGCTCCGACAGTGCGACCTGGACCCACGGACCGCCCAGGATCCTTCCCGAAGCCGCCCCGACGCGTGGGGAGCGGGGACGGGGAGGGGTGTCCCCGCAGGACGAGCGCGCAACCCCGCGCACAGCCGAGACATGCCCGCCACGCGCGAGCCGAGGAGACACCCCTCCCCGGCCCCGCGCACCGGCCCGCACCGCCGGCACCCGCGGACCGGCCCGCACCGCGCCCGGATCCCGGTGCGCAGGACGACTCGGACCCGCCCGCCCCGCCGAGGGATCGGTCAGCCGGCGAGCAGTCGGCCGGAGAGCAGGCCGCGCAGGGTGTGGGCGGCGGCCAGGAGCCAGGCGGTCAGCAGGGCCAGGAAGAGGGCGGCGGCGAGCCAGGCGAAGGCGGTCAGGCCGGTGTGGTGGGCCAGGCCGGTGGCTCCGGTGACGCAGGTGCCGAGGGGGAAGGTCAGGGCCCACCAGGTCATCGCGAAGCCCATGCCGTTCCGGGCCGCCCGGATCAGCATGGCCGTGGCCAGGGCCAGCCACAGCAGGGCGAAGCCCATCACCGGGACCCCGTAGACCACGGCGAAGGCGCCCAGTGCGCCCGCGTAGGTGCCGTCGATCGACCCGGGGGCGACATCGGCGAGCTGGTTCACGGCGGTGGTGGACTGGCCGAGGGGGCCGAGGACCAGGAACAGGGTGGGGGTCAGGACCAGGGGGAGGGGGCCGCCCACGATCAGCCGGCCGAAGATCAGGGGGAGCATCAGCAGGGTGGCGAGCAGGCTGAGGCCGAACATGGCGTAGCAGGCGAGCAGCAGGGTCTCGCGGGGCTGGCCCGCGGGCAGGTGGGGTATCAGCAGCGGGCCGAGGGCGGCGGAGACCATGGGCGGCACCAGGGGGAGCAGCCAGACGGGGGTGGCCTGCTGGGGCTCGACCTTGTGGCGTACGACCATCAGGTAGGGCAGGGCCACGGCCGTGACCAGGCCGATCGCGGTACCGACGGTGAAGAGCACGGCGTCCGCGGCGACGGCTGCGCCCGTCCCGATGAGGTCCTTGCCGACGATGAGGGTGCCGCCGCCGACGGCCAGCAGGGCCATCGAGAGGCAGCCGTAGAAGGGGGCGACGGCCGGGTCGAGGAGATGCGCGCGGGCCTGGTCGCGATGGTGGAGCCAATGCCCGGCCCGGGCGGTGAGCAGGACGGCGAGGAGGACGGCGGACAGCGCCCAGACGAGCAGGCAGGCCACGCGTTGGCCGGGGAGCTGGTACGGGAGGGTCGTGCCGGCGTTGGCGACGATCGCCGTACCCATGACGCAGGCGTACCAGTTGGGGCCGAGATGCCGCAGCGCGGGGGCCTTGTGGGCCCGGACTGCGGGTGTGGTCTGGGTGCGGGGTCGCACGAGGGTGGTGGCCATGGCTCCAGCCTCGTGCCGGGGCGTACGGGGCGGCAGAGGCCATCTCTCTATGAGGCCATAAACTGATGTTATGGGTAATGAGGAGTGGGTTCCGCTGGCACACCGGGTACCGGACCTGGGCGCGTTGGAACTGCTGCTCGCGGTCGCGCGGGTCGGCAGCCTGAGCGGCGCGGCCCGGCGTCTCGGTATCACCCAGCCCGCCGCGAGCAGCCGGATCCGGGCGATGGAGACCCGGCTCGGCGTGGCCCTGGTGGACCGCTCCCCGCGGGGTTCGACGCTCACGGCCGAGGGCGCGCTCGTCACGGACTGGGCCCGGCGGGTGGTGGAGGCCGCGGAGGCCTTCGACGCGGGGGCGCAGGCGCTGCGCGGACGGCGGGACTCGCGGCTGCGGGTGGCCGCCAGTATGACCATCGCGGAGTACCTGCTGCCGGGCTGGCTGATCGCCCTGCGCGGGCAGCGCCCGGACACGGCGGTGTCCCTGCACGCCGGGAACTCGGCGGTGGTCGCCGAACGGGTCCTCGCGCACGAGGCCGACCTCGGCTTCGTTGAGGGGTTGACCGTGCCCGAGGGACTGGACTCGGCGGTGATCGCGCAGGACCGCCTGGTGGTGGCGGTGGCCCCCCGTCACCCGTGGGCGCGCCGAGCCCGGGGGGTGTCGGCGGCGGAGCTGGCCTCGACCCCGCTGATCCTGCGCGAGCGGGGGTCGGGCACCCGGCAGGTCCTGGACGCCGCGCTGGTCTCGGCCGGCGGGCTGGCCGAGCCGCTGCTGGAACTGGCGTCGACCACGGCGGTGAAGGCGGCGGCGCTCAGCGGCGCGGGGCCGTGCGTGCTGTCGGAGCTGGCGGTCGGGGACGAGCTGGGCGCCCGGCGGTTGGTGGAGGTCCCGGTGTCGGGCGCGCCGCTCGACCGGGCCCTACGGGCGGTCTGGCCGACGGGCTCCCGGCCGGCGGGCCCGGCCCGTGACCTGCTGTCCCTCACCCACCGGCGGATCTAGGTCGCCGCCCTGGTCCGTTCGGGCGAGGAGGGATCGATTCGGCGCGGTGCGGTCGGTGACCGAGGTGCGCGACGCCGGAAAGGTGGCTCGTGCACGTTTGTCGCTCTCCCGAGGAGAACCCAGATGCGTCTTCGCCATGCCGCCGTCGCCGCCTTCGGCGCCGTCACCCTGCTGCTCACGATTCCGACGTCGGCCTCGGCCGCGGAGGGACAGTTCCAGTACACGGTCTCCGGTCTCGACGGCACGCCGCTGAGGGTCGTACTGGAGAACCCGCCGAGCGGGGAGTGCATCACGCTGCCCGAGGTGGCCGACCCCGCAGCCAGTTCCCCGGCGCACTCGCCCCGCAACCGGACCGACGAGGTGGCGCTCGTGTTCACGGAGCCGGACTGCACGGGCCGGGAGTTCGCGCTGCGGCCGCGGACGGGCTACGGCTCGGAGCGCCTCGAACTGCGGTCGGTGGTCTTCGTCCGGCCCGAGTGAGGAACGGCTGCCGGGCCCGGAGCCGCGCGGGGAGGTTCCGCTCTCCGAGCTGAGCCGCTTCGTCAGGAGCGAGCCCACCACGATCAGCGCGACGCCCAGCCACCACATGTCGTCGAAGATGAGGACCGCGATCCCGATCGGCACCAGCAGGCCGGCCAGCGGCAGCAGCAGCCCGGCCGGGCCCGGGGGTTCGGGGCCCTCGCCGGTGGCCTCGCGGACCGCGCGGGCGCGCACGACCTCCGGGTACCAGACGGTGAACTTCAGCGCGGCGACGATGGCCAGGATCTGGATGATCCAGCCGGTCCAGATGTTGTTCGGGTTGTGCAGGACCAGGTCCCCGTAGGCGCCGGCGAGGGCCGCCACCACGAAGGCCGCCCCCCACACGCCGGTGATCACGTAGTTGGCGCGGACGAAGCCGGGGGCGTGCCAGTGCGACGGATCGACCTGTTCGCGGGCGTACTGGATGGTGAAGGGCATGCCCACGGCCATCGAGCCGAAGGCGATGACGGCGAGGGCGATGTTGGAGACCTCGCCCGCGTACGTCTCCAGCCAGCGCAGCGTCCCCTCGCTCGCCAGGGCTCCGACGACGGCCATCGACGCGAAGAACACCACGTCGGCCAGTTCCAGGAGTTTCCAGCTGCTGCCGCGGTTGATCAGGTGGCTCGCCGCGATGAGCGCGACGGCCGTGGCCAGTGCCAGTCCGACCGAGAGCTCGAACCGCCCCGGGCCGACCAGCAGTGAGAAGACGATCCACGGGGCCATTCCGACGATCGGGTTCTCCAGGAACCCGGACACCGGGCCGGATGCCGTGCCCTTTGCCTCGGTCCGCACCTTTCCAGCCTGCCCGCCCGGCGAACGACCGGCCATTCGAGCACGGCTGCCCCGCACGCCCCCGTCCCCGGGCGCCGGTCGGGCGCGTGGGGACGGGGGCGGAGGGGGAAGGGCCGTCAGCCCACCGGTACCGCGGTACGGACGGAGGCCGCGTCGACGAGGGCGGACATCACCCGCGTGTCCGTGTCCCGCTCCGGGTGCCACTGGACGCCCAGCACCCACCGCTCGGGGTCGGGCAGTTCGATCGCCTCCACCGTGCCGTCGACCGCGTGGGCCGAGACGACCAGGCCCCGGCCCAGCCGGTCGACGGCCTGGTGGTGGTAGGTCGGGACCTGGGCCTCCTCCGGGACCAGGTCCGCGTAGCGGGTGCCCGGGACCGGGTGGACCGGGTGCCAGGAGATGGCCCCCGGGGTCTCGAAGTGCCCGTCGATGTGCTGGACGAGCGTGCCGCCCAGGGCCACGTTCAGGGCCTGCATGCCCCGGCAGATTCCGAGGACCGGCAGGTCCGCGTCCAGCGCCGCCGCGATCAGGGCCAGCTCCCAGTGGTCGCGAACCGTGGCGGGGGCTCCCGTACGGGAGTCGCGCGCGGCTCCGTAGTGCACCGGGTCCAGGTCCGGGCCGCCCGCGACGACCAGGCCGTCCACCCGGCTCAGCACCTCCGCCGCCGACCCGGGTTCGTCCGGCGGGAGCAGCACGGCCGCGCCGCCCGCCGCCTGGACGAGTTCGTAGTACCCGGTCGGTACGAGGGATGTCGGGAGGTCCCACACGCCGTAGCGGGTGGAATCCTCGACGTAGGTGGTGATGCCGATGAGCGGCCTGGGCACGTTCGTTACCTCCAACAGGGGTGGAGCGGGGCAGGATCAGGGTTTCAGTCGCGGGTCAGTTCCGCCTCGGCTTCCGCGAGAGCCGCGAACTCCTCCTCCGGGGCCGAGGCCACCAGGTGGTGGCGACTGTAGAGCGCGAAGTAGGCCAGGGCGACGGCGTACACGGCGAGCGCGATGAGCGCGGCGTCCTTGTCCACCAGGAAGGTGGCGACCAGGGCCGACAGGGCGAGCGCGAAGGCCACCGAGGAGGTCAGGATCCCGCCCGGGGTGCGGTACGGGCGCTCCAGGTCCGGCTCCCGGCGGCGCAGCACGATGTGCGAGAGGGCCATCAGGGCGTAGGAGATGGTGGCGCCGAACACCGCGATGTTGAGCATGCGGGCTCCGTTGCCGGTGGCCGCGGCGAGGGCGAAGCCGATGGCGCCGGGGATGATCAGGCCCAGGTACGGGGCCTTGCGCTTCGAGGTGAGCGAGAGGAAGCGGGGCAGGTAGCCGGCCCGGGAGAGGGCGAAGAGCTGGCGCGAGCCCGCGTAGATGAGGGAGAAGAAGGAGGCCACCAGGCCCGCCAGGCCCGCGTAGTTCACGAAGCGGCTGAGCGCGGTCGGGCCGCCGTCCCCTTCCAGAGCCACGACCAGCGGGTTGCCCGCGGCCTTGACGGCGTCGGCGCCCTGAGCGCCGGTCGCGGCGAAGAAGGTGATCAGGGCGAGCAGCGCGAGGATGCCCATGGAGATGGAGAGGGCCTTCGGCATCGAGCGGACCGGGTCCTTGGCCTCCTCGGCGGCCAGCGGGACGCCCTCGACGCCGAGGAAGAACCACATGCCGAACGGGAACGCGGCCCAGATGCCCAGCACGCCCAGCGGCAACCAGGAGTTGGAGCCGAAGGCGTTCGCGTCGACGGGGATGTCGTTCAGGCCGGAGGCGTCGAACTCGGTGAAGGCCCCCACCGCGAAGATCAGCAGTGCGGCGACCGCGATCGCGGTCACGACGAGGCTGAAGCGCAGTGCCTCGCCGACGCCCCAGAGGTGGACGCCGATGAAGATGACGAAGCAGCCGAGGTAGACCGGCCAGCTGGAGGTGAGTCCGAAGAGGCCGAGGGACTCGACGTAGTCGCCGATGAAGATGACGATCGCGGCCGGGGCCAGGATGTATTCGATCAGGATGGCGGTGCCGGTGAGGAAACCGCCCCACGGGCCGAGCGCGCGGCGGGCGAAACCGTAGCCGCCGCCCGCGGTCGGCAGGATGGTGGACAGCTCGGCGAGCGAGAAGACCAGACAGGCGTACATCGCGCCCATGAGGACGGTGGCGATGGCGAGGCCGCCGAAGCCGCCCTTGTCGAGGCCGACGTTCCAGCCGGAGAAGTCCCCGGAGACGACATAGGCGACGCCGAGACCGGTGAGGAGCAGCCAGCCGGCGCTGCCACGGCGCAGCGTCCGGCGCGCGAGGTACTCGTCGGGGCTGTCCCCGCCGTCGGGGGATGTGGTGGGTGCGGGTACGGCGGCGAGCCGTGCCTCGATGTCGTCGGCCATCGTGCGCTCCTGCCTCAGGGCAATGGTTGTGGGGCGTACCTTTGCCTTAGAGCGGGGGAGTGCGCAAGACCTCTGCGTTAAACAGAAGTTACGAAACCCTCTCGGGCCGCCTCCCGGCGCGGCTCAGGTCAGGAATCCGCGCAGCAGCGCCGCCGTGCCGCAGCAGTGCTCGCGCATGGTCTCCCGGGCCTTGGTCGCGTCGCCAGCCAGCACCGCCCCCACCAGCGTGCTGTGCTGCTGCTGGGAGTGCTCCAGGTTGCGTACGAGCAGCGGGATGCAGTCCAACAGGTCGTTCACGCCGGCCCGGACGGCCGCGTACTGGGCCGTCAGGGTGGCGGACCCGGCCAGTTCGCACAGGGTCAGGTGGAAGAGCGTGTCCTGGCGGCGATAGTCGGCGAGCGGGGCGTCATGGGTGGCGGTCAGGGCGCCGAGCAGTCGTTCGGTGCCCTCCTCGGTCAGTCCTTGGGAGGCGCACAGTCCGGCCGCCCCCACCTCCAGGACCTCGCGGAATCGCAGGACGTCCTCGATGTCCACCCCCGCGACACGCCGGCGCAGTTCCTCCTCGGCGCCACCGGCCGGGGTGTCGGGCCGGGGCAGCACGAACGTTCCGCCGTACCGCCCGCGCCGGGCCTCCACCAGCCCCTGGTCCTGCAGCACCTTCAGCACCTCGCGCAGGGTGACGCGGCTGATCCCCATCCGTTCGGCCAGCTCACGCTCGGGCGGCAGCCGTTCGCCGCCCGGCACCAGACCCAGTCGGACCACCTGCAGGATCTGCTCCAGCGCCTCCTCGAAACCGTTGCCCGCCCGCACCTGTCGCAGTACGGGATTCAGTCGCGCGATGGCGTCGCCTTCGCTCGCCGTATCGGTCATCTCGGCTCCTCCCCTTCCCAAGCAATGGTTCTATTCAATACCTTAGGCCTCCTCGGCTCACCGAAGGAGAGATTCCAGTGGTAGACCGCAAGCCGCCGCTCGCGCCCGAGGAGCTCCGCTCCCTCGTCGCCAGCGGTGAGATCGACACAGTGGTCCTGGCCTTCCCCGACATGCAGGGGCGGCTCCAGGGCAAGCGGTTCGCCGCACAGTTCTTCCTCGACGAGGTCCTCGAGCACGGTACCGAGGGCTGCAACTACCTCCTCGCCGTCGATACCGACATGAACACCGTCGACGGTTACGAGATGTCCTCCTGGGACCGGGGCTACGGCGACTTCGCCATGCACCCCGACCTCGCCACCCTGCGCCGGATCCCCTGGAACCCCGGCAGCGCCTTCCTCCTGGCCGACCTGGCCTGGAACGACGGCTCGCCCGTCGTCGCCGCGCCCCGGCAGATCCTGCGCCGCCAGCTGGAACGCCTCGCCGAGGCCGGGTACACCGCGATGGTCGGCACCGAGCTGGAGTTCATGGTCTTCCAGGACACCTACGAGCAGGCCTGGAACTCGGGCTACCGCGACCTGACCCCGGCCAACCAGTACAACATCGACTACTCCGTCCTCGGGACCGGCCGCATCGAACCCCTGCTGCGCCGGATCCGCAACGAGATGCAGGCCGCGGGCCTGATCGTCGAGTCGGCCAAGGGGGAGTGCAACCTCGGCCAGCACGAGATCGCCTTCCGCTACGACGAGGCGCTCACCACCTGCGACCAGCACTCCGTCTACAAGACCGGAGCCAAGGAGATCGCCTCCCAGGAAGGTGTCTCGCTCACCTTCATGGCGAAGTTCGACGAGCGCGAGGGCAACTCCTGTCATATCCACCTCTCGCTGGGCGACGCCGACGGACGCAACGCGATGGCCGGGGACGGCCCGGGCGGAATGTCACCGGTGATGCGGCACTTCCTGGCCGGCCAGCTGGCCGCGCTGCGCGACTTCTCCCTTCTCTACGCCCCCAACATCAATTCGTACAAGCGTTTCCGGCCGGGATCCTTCGCGCCGACCGCCGTCGCCTGGGGCGTGGACAACCGGACCTGCGCCCTCCGCGTGGTCGGCCACGGCCGCTCCATGCGCTTCGAGAACCGCCTCCCCGGCGGCGACGTCAACCCGTACCTCGCCGTCGCCGGGCTGGTCGCGGCCGGGCTCTACGGCATCGAGAACCGCCTGGAGCTCCCCGAGGCCTGCGGCGGGAACGCGTACACCTCCGACTACGCCCACGTCCCCGCCACCCTGCGCGAGGCCGCCGAGCTCTGGGAGAACAGCGAGATCGCCAAGGCCGCCTTCGGCCCCGAAGTGGTCGCGCACTACCGGAACATGGCCCGCGTGGAACTCGACGCCTACGACTCCGCGGTGACCGACTGGGAGCTGCGCCGCTCCTTCGAACGCCTGTAGCCACCGCACACCACCGAACGAAACTGTGAGGCACCACGTGTCCGATGCGCTGGCCCCCTTCAATCTGCAAGTGTTGAATCCGGCCACCGAGGAAACCGTCGCCATCGTCCCGGCCGCCACACGGGACGATGTCGACGCCGCCGTCGCCCGGGCCGCCACGGCCCAGCGTGCCTGGGCGGCGGCCGCCCCCGCCGACCGGGCCCGGCTGCTGCGCCGCTTCGCCGCGGTCGTCGACGGCCACATCGAGGAACTGGCCCAGCTGGAGGTCCGCGAAGCCGGGCACACCATCGGCAACGCCCGCTGGGAAGCCGGCAACGTACGCGACCTCCTCGAATTCGCCGCCGGGGGAGTGGAACGGCTCTCCGGCCGCCAGATCCCCGTCGCCGGCGGCATCGACATCACCTTCCTCGAACCCCTCGGCGTCATCGGCGTGATCGCCCCGTGGAACTTCCCGATGCCGATCGCCGCCTGGGGCCTGGCCCCGGCCCTCGCCGCCGGCAACGCCGTCTTGCTCAAGCCCGCCGAGACCACCCCGCTGACCGCGCTGCGCCTCGCCGAACTCGCCCTCGAAGCCGGGATCCCCGAACACCTCTTCCAGGTGCTCCCCGGCCACGGCGACGTCGCCGGCGACGCGCTCGTCGAACACCCCGGCGTCGCGAAGATCGTCTTCACCGGGTCCACCCGCGTCGGCAAGCAGATCATGGCCAAGTGCGCCGACCGGGTGAAGCGCGTCACCCTCGAACTCGGCGGCAAGAGCCCCAACATCGTCTTCGCCGACGCCGACCTCGAAGCGGCGGGGGGCGCCGCCCCCATGGCCTTCCTCGACAACACCGGCCAGGACTGCTGCGCCCGCACCCGGATCCTCGTACAGCGCTCCGCCTACGACCGCTTCCTGGAGCTCGTCGCCCCCGGCATCGCGGCCGTGACCGTGGGCGACCCGCTCGACGAGAAGACGCAGATGGGCCCGCTGATCTCGCGGACCCAGCTGGACCGCGTACGGTCCTTCGTCACCGACGACCTCACCGCGATCCGCGGCACCGCCCCCGAGGGGCCCGGCTTCTGGTACCCGCCGACCCTCGTCACGGACGTCGCCCCCACCGCGCCCGTGGCCGCCGAGGAGGTCTTCGGGCCGGTCGCCGTCGTCCTGCCCTTCGAGGACGAGGAGGACGCCGTACGCCTGGCCAACGCGACCGAGTACGGCCTCTCCGGCTCCCTGTGGACCCGCGACATCGGGCGCGCACTGCGTGTCTCGCGCGCCGTCGCCGCCGGCAACCTGTCCGTCAACTCCCACAGCAGCGTCCGCTACTGGACCCCCTTCGGCGGCTACAAGCAGTCCGGACTCGGCCGCGAGCTCGGACCCGACGCCCTCACCGCTTTCACCGAGACCAAGAACGTCTTCATCAGCACGGAGGCCTGAAGCACATGTCCAACGAAGAGATCATCTGCCGCCGCCTGGTCGGCCGTACCGCCGTCATCACCGGAGCCGGCAGCGGCATCGGCCTCGCCACCGCCCGGCGCCTGGCCTCCGAAGGCGCCAACATCGTCTGCGGCGACATCGACGAGACCGCCGGCAAGGCCGCGGCCGAAGAGGTCGGCGGCACCTTCGTCAAGGTCGACGTCACCAGCCCCGAGGAGGTCGAGGCGCTGTTCAAGACGGCCTTCGACACCTACGGCTCCGTGGACATCGCCTTCAACAACGCGGGCATCTCGCCCCCGGACGACGACTCCATCCTGACCACCGGCCTGGAGGCCTGGAAGCGCGTCCAGGACGTCAACCTCACCTCCGTCTACCTGTGCTGCAAGGCCGCCCTGCCCTACATGCAGCGCCAGGGCCGCGGCTCCATCATCAACACCGCCTCCTTCGTCGCCATCATGGGCGCCGCCACCTCCCAGATCTCCTACACCGCATCCAAGGGCGGGGTGCTCGCCATGTCCCGCGAGCTCGGCGTGCAGTTCGCCCGCGAGGGCATCCGCGTCAACGCCCTGTGCCCGGGGCCCGTGAACACCCCGCTGCTGCAGGAACTGTTCGCCAAGGACCCCGAGCGCGCCGCCCGCCGCCTCGTCCACATCCCGCTGGGCCGCTTCGCCGAGCCCACCGAGATCGCCGCCGCCGTCGCCTTCCTCGCCAGCGACGACTCCTCCTTCATCAACGCCACCGACTTCCTCGTCGACGGCGGTATCTCCGGCGCGTACGTGACCCCGCTGTAGGCCCCGCCACCACCGCATCCCGGCCGGCCCCTTCGGGCTGTCCCGATCCTCGAAGGAGCAGCATGCAGAGAACATGGGCAGCCCCCCTCGCACTCGTGGTGATCACCGGATCCGGCCTCCTGGCGGCCCCACCCGCCGAGGCCGCGCACACACCCTGTCCCCGGGTCACCATCGGATCCGGCTGGTACGGGGACAACCGGACCCGCCTCCAGGAGCTCATCGACCGGTACGGCAGCTGCGGCCCGTACCGGCCCGGCCGCGCCAAGCCCGTCGCCGTCTTCGACTGGGACAACACCGTCGTCAAGAACGACGTCGGCGACGCCACCATGTTCTGGCTCCTGCGCAACGGCCGGATCCGCCGGCCCGCCGCCGGTGACTGGTCCACCACCAGCCGCCACCTCACCCCCGCCGCCACGAAGGCCCTGGCCGACGCCTGCGACGCCCTCGCCCGCCCCGGCACCCCCCTCCCCACCGGCACCCCCGCCGGAGCGGCCTGCGCCGACGAGATCAACGCCGTCTACGGCACCGCCGCGACCCGCGCCGGAGCCCCCGCCTTCACCGGCTGGGACCGCCGCACCACCGAACCCTCGTACGCCTGGCTGTCCCAGCTGACGCAGGGCTGGACCGCCCGCGAGATCCGCGGCTTCGCCGCCGCCGCCCGCACCGAGAACCTCGCCGCGCCCATCGGCGCCACGCAGCGGGTCGGCACCACGACCACCGCCACCGGCTGGGTCCGCTACTACGACCAGCAGAAGAACCTGATCAAGGGGCTGCAGAAGGCCGGTTTCGACGTCTGGATCAGCTCCGCCTCCCCGCAGCCCGTGGTCGAGGTCTGGGCCCAGGGCGCCGGCATCGAGGCCGACCACGTCATCGGCATCCGCAACACCACCACGTACGGCGGCAGGTTCACCGCCCACCTCCAGGGCTGCGGATCCGTCCGGGACGGCGCCGACACGATGATCACCTACATCGACGGTAAACGCTGCTGGATCAACAAGGAGATCTTCGGCGTACGCGGCGCGGCCGCCGAGCGGGTCCGGCCCGCCGCCCGCCGCCAGGTGTTCGCCGCCGGCGACTCCGACACCGACATCTCCTTCCTGCGCGACGCCACCGCCCTACGGCTCGTCGTGAACCGCAACAAGAACGAGCTGATGTGCCGGGCATACGACAACAGCGACGGCCGCTGGATCGTCAACCCCATGTTCATCGAGCCCAAGAAGCACAAGACCGACCCCTACCCGTGCGCGACGACCGGCTACGTCGACCACGACGGCACCAAGGGCCCGGTCCTGCGGGACGACCGCAGCGTCGTCCCCGACCAGATCGACTCCGTGTACTAGGGGAGTCCTGTCGATCAGGGTGGATCAGGAGCGGTGCCGGCCGCGGCGAGCCCGCCCTGATCGGCAAGGCACCCCTCTAGAGGAAGGTCCGCCCCTCGCCGCGGTAGGTCGGGACGCTCTCGGTGACCCGATCGCCCTCGATCAGGTGCAAGGTGTCGAACCGCTCGCACAGTTCGCCCGCCTTCGCGTGCCGGAACCAGACCCGGTCGCCGATCAGCAGATCGTCGGCCGGGCTCCCCAGCAGCGGGGTCTGCACCTCGCCCGCGCCCTCCTGGGGGTCGTAGCGCAGCCCCTGGGGCAGGTACGGGACCGGCAGCCGGTCCGCCCCGGCCGCACCGGAGGCCGGATACCCGCCCCCGAGCACCGTCACCACACCCACCCCGGGCCTGCGCACCACGGGCTGCGCGAACAGGGCCGCCGGACGCCCGCTGAACGACGTGTAGTTGTCGAACAGCCGGGGCATGTACAGGCCCGAACCCGCCGCGATCTCGGTCACCGCGTCCTCGGCGGCCGTCTGCTGCACGCTGCCGGTACCGCCACCGTTGACGAACTCCAGATCCGGTACGACGGCCCGCACGGCCCGCACCACCTCGGCCCGCCGCGCCGCCAGCTCCTTGCGGGCCGCGCCCTGCATCAGCCGGATCGTCCGGGACCGCAGCGGGCGACCAGCCAACGAGTCCCCGACCCCGGCGACATGACCCTCGTACGCCATCAGCCCCACGACCCGGAACCCGGGCCGGGCGGCCACCGCCCGGGCCAGATCGGCCAGTTGGGCGGGCTCGCGCAGCGGAGACCGGCGGGCCCCGATCCGTACCCGGCCGCCGAGCAGCCGCAGCGCCGTGTCGAGCTCCAGGCAGACCCGGATCTCCTCGGCGCCGCCGTCCCGGGCCGCGTCGATCAGGTCCAGCTGCGCGGGATCGTCCACCACCACCGTGACCGCGCCGGCGAGCTTGGCGTCGTTCGCCAGCTCACCGAAGCCGGCCCGATCGGCGGAGGGATAGGCGAGGAGCACGTCCTCGAACCCGGAGCGGGCCAGCCAGAGCGACTCGGCGAGGGTGTACGACATGATCCCGGCGAACCCGGGGCGGGCGAGGACCCGTTCCAGCAGCGCACGGCACCGGACCGACTTGCTCGCGACCCGGACCGGCTTGCCGACGGCGCGGCGGACAAGGTCGTCGGCGTTGGCGTCGAAGGCGTCGAGATCCACGATGGCCAGCGGCGCGTCCAGGTGCGCGGTCGCCCGGTCGTACCGGGCGCGATCGGTGGCGGCGGAGTTCATGGGCGGCAGCTTGCCAGAGGTATCTACCGGTGGGTAGAGGTCGCTCACCCGCCCTTTCCCCCCGGGGGGTGGTGGCGGGGGTGGTGCGGCCGCGCGCGCCGGTGCGGCTCAAGGATCGGGGCTCCGCCCCGGACCCCGCGCCTCACACGCCGGCGGGGCTATTTCGGGGCCCGGCGGGGGTGGACGGCCTCGGGTGGTGCGGTTGCCCGCGCCGGTGCGGCTCGAGGATCGGGGCTCCGCCCCCCGGCCCCGCGCCTCGAACGCCGGCGGGGCCGGGTTGTCCCCGGTGGGGCTGTTTCGGGGCCCGTTCGGGGCTGGGGCGTTGTGCGGGCACCGGGGGCATCGCGCGTCGGCGACGCCGTACAGTACGGGGAGGCAGCCGTACGGAACGGGGGGCGGAGCCGCCGGATGACCACGACGACACCGCGGACCGAGATCCTGGGCGAGCCCGAACAGCCACAGCCCGCGCACGCCCACCCCCGCCGCCACCCCGTACGGGTCCTCGCCGCCACGCTCTGCGTCCTCCTCGGCAGCGGCCTCGTCGGCGGGGCCGCCCTCACCACCTGGGCCGAACACCGCGCCGCCGCCCGCCCCCTCCCCGCCGACGCCGCCTACCGCAAGGCCGGGTCGCTGTGGCGCGCCGCCCCCGTCGACAGCCTGTTCCCGCCCGTCCTGACAGGCCCCTCCGCCGGCCCCGGCGGCTCCGACCGCACCTGGACCCGGGTCGCGCTCGCCCCCGACGCCGACTGCTCGGCCGCCCTCGCCGCCGACTGGCAGGCCCTGCTGGCCGCCGCCGGTTGCACCCGCGTGCTGCGCGCCACCTACACCGACGCCACCCGCAGCTCCCTGATCACCGTCGGCATGGTCTTCACCCCCGCCGACGCCGCCACGATGACCGCCCTCAAGACGAGGATCCCCGCCCCGCCCGCGTACGGGTTCACCGACGCGCAGCGCGCCGCCTGGGCCACCTTCGTACCCCCCGAGGCGCCCGTCGTCGTCTACACCGTCTCCGCCTTCGCCGACGGCCGCCGCCTGGACGCACCCCGCCCCGCCGAGGACCTGATGAAGAAGGACGCCACCGGAGCCGCCGCCCAGGCAGGCCTCGGCCACGAGGCCCGGGCGCTCGCCGACCGCGTCGGCCACGGCCTCGCCTTCCTCGCCGCACCGCCCGCACCGACCACGCCGGTCGCCACCACACCCACCCCGGAGCCCACCCGATGATCCGCCGGGCCTCCGGGCAGGCGGCCGCCGCGCTGCTCGCCGCGACCCTCCTGGTGTCCGCCACCGCGACCCCCGCCGCCGCCGACAACATCCGCGACCGTCAGTGGGGCCTGCTGACCCTGCGCGCCGAGGAGGCCTGGGGTACCACCCGGGGCGCCGGAGTGACCGTCGCCGTCCTCGACACCGGCGTCGACGCATCCCATCCCGACCTCTCCGGTCAGGTCCTCGCCGGCACCGACCTCATCGGCATGGGCGCCGGCCCCGGCGACCGCGCCTGGGCCCGCCACGGAACCGCCATGGCGAGCATCATCGCCGGGCACGGCCACGGCCCCAGCCGCGGTCAGGGCGTCCTCGGCATCGCCCCGCAGGCTCGGATCCTGCCCGTCCGGGTGATCCTCGAAGAGGGCGACCCGGGGCGCGCCCAGGCCCGCGACAGCAAGGGCGGAGCCCTCGCCGAGGGCATCCGCTGGGCCGCGGACCACGGCGCCGACGTGATCAACCTGTCGCTCGGCGACGACAGCGACTCCGCCCACCACGAGGCGGGGGAGGACGAGGCCGTCCAGTACGCCCTCGCCAAGGGCGTGGTCGTCGTGGCCTCCGCGGGCAACGGCGGCGAGTCGGGCGACCGTGTCTCCTACCCGGCCGCCTATCCCGGGGTCATCGCCGTCACCGCCGTCGACCGGCGCGGCAAGAAGGCCACGTTCTCCACCCGCAACTGGTACGCGACCGTCGCGGCCCCCGGCGTGGACGTCGTCATCGCCGACCCCGACCGCTCGTACTACGAGGGCTGGGGCACCAGCGCCGCGGCGGCCTTCGTCTCCGGCGCCGTGGCCCTCCTCCTGGCCGCGCACCCGGACCTGACCCCGGCCCAGGTGAAGAAGCTGCTGGAGGCGACCGCCTCCGACTCCCCGGCCGGCGGCCGCGACGACGCCCGCGGCCACGGGCTGGTCGATCCCGTCGCCGCCCTCCAGGCCGCCGACGAGGTGCGCCCGGAAGCCCCGGTGCCCGCGCCCGCGGCGGCCGGGAGCACCTACTTCGGCCCCGGCCCCGAACCGGTCCGCCCGCCCGAGCGCGGCGCCCGCCTACGGGCCCCGGCGGCGGCCGTCGCGGGGGCGGTGCTGCTCGCACTGGCCGCCGTACTGGCCAGGCGCCCGCGCCGGGGCACCCGGGGCCGCGACCAGGACCCGTACCCGGCACAGTAGGGTCGGGTAACTGTGGCGAACATGGCGAACAAGAACATTCCCGACCCGGGCTTCTCCGACGACGACGGCTCCGCCGATCCCCGGCTGACCGCGGCCCTGGCCGCCTGGTCCGAGGACCGGGCCAAGGAGCCGGAGGTGCTGGCCGCGCTCAAGGGCGCCCGCCTGCTCGTCCCGGTGGTCGCCGTCCTCGGCGAGGTGGAGACCGACCCGGAGACGGGCCTGAAGCGCGAGAAGACCAGCGACATGGCCGTCCCGACCCTGCGGGCGGGCGACCGGCGGGCCCTGCCCGCCTTCACCTCGATCGCCTCGCTCGCGCTCTGGGACCCCGCGGCCCGGCCGGTGGCCGTCCCGCTGCACCAGGCACTGGCGGCGGCCGCGCACGAGAAGGCCGACACCGTCGTCCTGGACCTGGCCGGCCCCGTCACCTACCAGCTGACCGGCTCCGCGCTGCTCGCGCTCGCCGAGGGCCGCGCCGACGCGGGCCCCCTGGCCGACCCCGCCGTACGGGAGGCCGTACGCGCCGCCGTGTCCGCCGAGCCGGCCGTGCTGCGCGCCCACCTCGTCCCGGGCGGCGCCGACTCCGACGGCACCTTGGCGATCGTGTTGGCCGAGGGCGCGCAGGCGCCCGCGGCGGCCCGGAGCGTCGCCGAGGCGCTGGCGGCGGACACCACCCTGCGGGCCCGGCTGGTCCGAGGCCTGGACCTGGCGCTGCTCCCGTCGGACGCCCCGGCCCCGCCCGGCGAGCCCCTCTTCACCCGCTGACCGGGGGAGTCCCGTGAGCGATCTGCCGGACCGGATGCGCCAGGCCGTCCCCGAGTACCGAACCGATGCCACCGCGCAGGAATGCATGGGGGCGATCCTGCAGTTCGTCGAGGCGGTCACCTTCGCGGACCCCGACGAGCTGCTCGCGGCGCTCCGCGAGGTGATCGGCGAGTACTGGCCGGGCCTGCCGCCGTACGCCCGCAACCTCGCCTACCGCCTGGTCTGCCTGCAGCGCCCGCACGACGCGGCCCTGCTGCGCGAGGCCGCCGACGACCTCCTCGCCTTCGGCCCGGACCGGGACGAGGAGGCCGAGGAACTGCACCGCCGGGCCGACCTGCTCGACCCGCGGCCCTGACCGTACGGCGGCCGCGCGGACCCCGGACATGACGACGGCCGGTGCACCCCGCGAGGGGTGCACCGGCCGTCGTCACGTGTCCTTACGTGTGCGGACTCAGCCGAAGACGGGGCCCGTGAACTTCTCGCCCGGCCCCTGGCCCGGCTCGTCCGGGACGATCGAGGCCTCGCGGAAGGCCAGCTGGAGCGACTTCAGGCCGTCGCGCAGCGGGGCGGCGTGGAAGGAGCTGATCTCGGTGGCGCTCGCGGTGACCAGGCCGGCCAGGGCCGTGATCAGCTTGCGTGCCTCGTCGAGGTCCTTGTGCTCGGAGTCCGGCTTGTCCAGGCCCAGGTTGACCGCCGCGGCGCTCAGCAGGTGCACGGCCACCGTGGTGATCACCTCGACGGCGGGCACGTCCGCGATGTCGCGGGTCATGGTGTCGTAGTCGGGGGCGCCGTCGGCAGCGGGTTCGGTGGGGGGTGTCGCGTCAGTCATGCGTCCCACGATATGCCGTGCGGCGGGCTTGCGGCACGGGTGCTAGTATGTACTTCGACCGGCCGGACACTTCTGTGCCCGGCCCACAAGTGGAGGCTCCGTTCTCCCACCTGACTGCCCTCCGGGGCGGCGGGTCACCGGTCAGGTGGCATCCATCGTTCCGTACGGACGATGGAAAGCTGCCCGAGTTTACGCCCCGCGTTCGCATGCGGCGGTGTTCCGGTTGTTTTGGAGCCCCTGCCTGTGCCCGGCGGGGCTTTTTTGATTCTCCCGCCGCGGTCGGTCTGACGGAAATACACGTCAGCGGCTGTCTGCCAGGCAGCCGTGTGGTGCTACCGAGGAGGATCCATCAGCACCGAGCCCCGCATCAACGACCGGATTCGCGTTCCCGAGGTACGGCTTGTCGGTCCCAGCGGCGAGCAGGTCGGCATCGTGCCGCTTGCCAAGGCGCTTGAGCTCGCGCAGGAGTACGACCTCGACCTGGTCGAGGTCGCGGCGTCCGCACGCCCGCCGGTCTGCAAGCTCATGGACTACGGCAAGTTCAAGTACGAGTCGGCCATGAAGGCCCGTGAGGCGCGCAAGAACCAGGCGCACACGGTCATCAAGGAAATGAAGCTCCGGCCGAAGATCGACCCGCACGACTATGACACCAAGAAGGGTCACGTCGTTCGGTTCCTCAAGCAGGGCGACAAGGTCAAGATCACGATCATGTTCCGTGGTCGCGAGCAGTCCCGGCCGGAACTCGGCTACCGACTGCTGCAGCGTCTCGCCTCGGACGTCGAGGACCTCGGGTTCATCGAGTCGAACCCGAAGCAGGACGGCCGAAACATGATCATGGTCCTCGGTCCGCACAAGAAGAAGACCGAGGCGATGGCCGAAGCCCGCGAGGCGCAGGCCGCCCGCAAGGCGGAGCGCCAGGGTGTCGCCCACACCGATGACGAGGCTCCTTCCGAGGACGCCGCCGTCGAGGTCGATGACACCACCGAGGTCGCCTCTGCCGAGGCCACCGAGGCCGCTGCCGACGAGGCGCCGGCCGACGAGGCGAACGCCGAGGCCTGATTCCGAGGCAGCCCGTCTCGGATCACCGACACAACATGACGCTCCCGTCAGCCGGTCCCCCAGGACCGGCGGGAGCGCCACCGACGAGGAGATAACGGCGCCATGCCGAAGAACAAGACGCACAGCGGTACCAAGAAGCGCTTCAAGGTCACCGGCTCCGGCAAGGTGCTCCGTGAGCGCGCCGGCAAGCGCCACCTGCTCGAGCACAAGTCGTCCCGTGTCACCCGCCGCCTCACCGGCAACGCGGAGATGGCCCCCGGCGACGCCGCGAAGATCAAGAAGCTTCTCGGCATCTGACGTCCTCCGCTCCCGACAGGGAGCGGACGTCGGACCGGGACCCCATCGAATTCGGGCCGTGTGAAGACACCCACGGCCCCGCTACAAGGAGTTAAAAAGTGGCACGCGTCAAGCGGGCAGTAAACGCCCACAAGAAGCGCCGGGCGATCCTCGAGGCGGCCTCCGGCTACCGCGGTCAGCGTTCGCGCCTGTACCGCAAGGCCAAGGAGCAGGTCACCCACTCGCTGGTCTACAACTTCAACGACCGCAAGAAGCGCAAGGGCGACTTCCGTCAGCTGTGGATCCAGCGCATCAACGCCGCTGCCCGCCAGAACGGCATGACGTACAACCGCCTCATCCAGGGTCTGAAGGCCGCCAACATCGAGGTGGACCGCAAGATCCTCGCGGAGCTGGCCGTCAACGACGCCAACGCGTTCGCCGCGCTCGTCGAGGTCGCGCAGAAGGCGCTCCCGGCCGACGTCAACGCCCCCAAGGCCGCTGCCTAAGGGCTAGCCGGCCCAGCTCGTACAGGGCCGGCCCCCACGGACCCGCAGGCATTC
>NZ_JBGBPT010000028.1:48368-55763 GCF_041106355.1 Streptomyces sp. BF23-19
GCCCCGAGCCTCAGCCGCCGCAGTCCGCCGCCCCGCGCCCGCCGCGACGGGACGTCTCCGACCTCTTCTCCGCGGGCCGTCCCGCCCGGAACCCCGAGAGAGAACCGCACACACCATGGGTCACCCCGACGAGCTGATCTCCCCCCGATCCACGCGGGTGGCCGCCGCCAGGCGTCTGGCGCGGCGCAACTTCCGCACCAAGGAGCGCCGCTTCATCGCCGAGGGCCCGCAGGCCGTCCGCGAGGCCGTCGAGCACCGTGGTCCCACGGGCGAGTCGACCCTGATCGAGCTGTTCGCCACCGTCGAGGCCGCCGAGCGCTACTCCGGGATCATCGAGGCCGCCCTGGACGCGGGGGCCCGCGTGCACTACGCCTCCGACGAGGTGCTCGCCGAGGTCTCCCAGACCGTCACCCCGCAGGGCCTGGTCGGTGTCTGCCACTTCCTGGACTCCCCGTTCGAGGAGATCCTGGCGGCCCGGCCCAAGCTCGTCGCCGTCCTCGCGCACGTCCGCGACCCCGGCAACGCCGGTACGGTGCTGCGCTGCGCGGACGCCGCCGGTGCCGACGCGGTGGTGCTGACCGACGCCTCCGTGGACCTCTACAACCCCAAGTCGGTACGGGCCTCCGTCGGCTCCCTCTTCCACCTCCCGGTCGCCGTCGGCGTCCCGGTCGAGCAGGCCGTCGAGGGGCTCCGGGCGGCGGGCGTACGGATCCTGGCGGCCGACGGCGCGGGCGAGGACGACCTCGACGCCGAGCTGGACGCGGGCACCATGGGCGGGCCCTCCGCCTGGGTCTTCGGCAACGAGGCCTGGGGTCTGCCGGAGGAGACCAGGGCCCTGGCGGACGCCGTCGTACGGGTCCCGATCCACGGAAAAGCGGAGAGCCTGAACCTGGCGACGGCCGCCGCCGTGTGCCTCTACGCGTCCGCGCGTGCACAGCGGGCGCCCGGAGGGTGCCGCTCTGTGACCCCCAGCTAGTAATGTGGCGGCCCGGGGGGCCCACTGCGCTACTCGGAGATGTGGGGTACGGGGACATGACCGTCGGTACGAACAGCTCGCCGGGGGCCGGCACGACGGCCGGTCCGCCGATGCCCGTCGGCCCCTGCGCCCGTACGGGCGGGCCCGTCGACGCGGTGCCCCCCGTACTCGCCTCCGAAGCGCTGCGCGGCGTACCGCCGCAGGGCACGGCCCGCGGGGCCGTCCTGGGCGGCGGCGCCCCCGGTGACGCGCTCGGCTTCGGGATCGACCCCGACTGCCTGCCCGACGGGCTCGTCGTCGCCGACGCCACCGGGCGCGTGATCTGCTTCAACCGGGCCGCCGCCCGGATGACCGCGACCGACCCGGCCCAGGCGCTCGGCACGCCCATCGAGCGGGCCCTCCCGCTGGAGGACCTCGAAGGTCGCCGTTGGTGGGCGCTGACCGACCCGTACGGGGGCCTCACCACCCGCCGCGGACAGCCCGAGCGGAACCTGCTGCTTCCCGGCGGCCGCGAGGTGCTGGTCTCCGCCAGCTACGTCCGTACGCACCCCACCGGCCCGCTGCGCCGCCTCGTGGTCACCCTGCGCGGTACCGAGGCCCGCCGGCGCACCGAGCGCAGCCACGCCGAGCTGATCGCCACCGTCGCGCACGAGCTGCGGTCCCCGCTGACCTCGGTCAAGGGCTTCACGGCCACCCTGCTCGCCAAGTGGGAGCGGTTCACCGACGACCAGAAGCGGCTGATGCTGGAGACCGTCGACGCCGACGCCAACCGCGTCACCCGGCTCATCGCCGAGCTGCTCGACATCTCCCGCATCGACTCCGGTCGCCTGGAGGTGCGCCGCCAGCCCGTCGACATCGCCACCGCCGTCGGCCGACACGTGCAGGCGCTCACCGCGAACGGGCAGGCCCCCGAGCGGTTCCTCGTGAGCGTCAGCCGTCCGCTGCCCGACCTGTGGGCCGATCCGGACAAGATCGACCAGATCCTCGGCAACCTCCTGGAAAATGCGGTGCGCCACGGCGAGGGAACGGTCACCATCGGGGTGTCGCCGCATGAGAAGGGAACCGCCGTCACCGTGACCGACGAAGGCCCCGGGATCCCCGAGGAGTCGATGGGCCGCGTCTTCACCCGCTTCTGGCGGGGGAGCAAGCGCGGCGGCACCGGCCTGGGCCTGTACATCGTCAAGGGCATCGTGGAGGCCCACGGCGGCACCATCACGGTCGGCCGCGGCCCCGGCGGCGGCGCCGAGTTCCGATTTATCCTGCCCGTGAGCGCGCCCGCGTACCTCACGCAGTAGCCCTGCGGAGCGTCTCGGCAGGCGGCCCACGGGCTCCTCCACCCCCAGCGACCTTTAGACTCGTCCTTTGGCACCTTTGTGTCTCTGCGTCGATCGGTCCGATCCTGTCGTACGGGGACCCACCAGCCAGCCATCGGAAGTACGGGAAGAGATGTCGGCACCGAACAAGTCGTACGACCCTGTCGAGGTCGAGGCACTGAAACCGGAAGAGATCGAGCGCATGCGGGACGAGGCGCTCACCGCCTTCGCGTCCGCCGGCGACCTCGACGCGCTGCGTGAGGCGAAGACCGCGCACATGGGCGACCGCTCGCCCCTGGCGCTCGCCAACCGCGAGATCGGCGCGCTGCCCCCGCAGGCCAAGGCCACCGCGGGCAAGCTCGTGGGCCAGGCCCGCGGCGCCGTGAACAAGGCCTTCGGGGCCCGCACGGTCGAGCTCGAAGCCGAGCGCGACGAGCGGGTGCTGGTCGAGGAGGCCGTGGACGTCACGCTGCCCTACGACCGCGTCCCCGCCGGCGCCCGGCACCCCCTGACCACGCTGATGGACCGCATCGCGGACATCTTCGTGGCCATGGGGTACGAGGTCGCCGAAGGCCCCGAGGTCGAGGCGGAGTGGTTCAACTTCGACGCCCTCAACTTCACGCCGGACCACCCGGCGCGCCAGATGCAGGACACCTTCTTCGTCCAGGGCCCCGAGGGCACCCAGGGCGACGAGTCCGGCGTCGTGCTGCGCACCCACACCTCCCCGGTGCAGGCGCGCTCGCTGCTGGAGCGCAAGCCCCCCGTCTACATCGTCTGCCCGGGCCGGGTGTACCGCACCGACGAGCTCGACGCGACGCACACCCCGGTCTTCCACCAGGTCGAGCTGCTCGCCGTGGACGAGGGCCTGACCATGGCGGACCTCAAGGGCACCATGGACCACATGGTCCAGGAGCTCTTCGGCGAGGGCACCACCACGCGGCTGCGCCCGCACTTCTTCCCCTTCACCGAGCCGTCCGCCGAGATGGACATGCAGTGCTACGTGTGTCGCGGCGAGTCGGTGGGCAACCCCGACCGCCCGTGCCGTACCTGCTCCAGCGAGGGCTGGATCGAGCTCGGCGGCTGCGGCATGGTCAACCCCAAGGTGCTCGTCGCCTGCGGCGTCGACCCCGAGAAGTACAGCGGGTTCGCCTTCGGGTTCGGCATCGAACGGATGCTGATGTTCCGCCACAACGTCGAAGACATGCGAGACATGGTCGAGGGTGACGTTCGCTTCACCCGGCCGTTCGGGAGTGAGATCTGATGCGCGTCCCGCTTTCCTGGCTGCGGGAGTACGTCGATCTCCCCGCGGGTGAAACCGGCCGTGACGTGGCGGCCAAGCTGGTCGACGCCGGCCTCGAGGTCGAGACCGTCGAGCAGCTCGGCGGCGGCCTCAAGGGTCCGCTCGTCGTCGGTCAGGTGCTGACCATCGAGGAGCTGGAGGGCTTCCGCAAGCCGATCCGCTTCTGCACGGTCGACGTCGGTCAGGCCAACGGCACCGGTGAGCCGCAGGAGATCGTCTGCGGCGCCCGGAACTTCGCCGTCGGCGACAAGGTCGTCGTCGTGCTGCCCGGCGCGGTCCTGCCCGGCGACTTCGCGATCGCCGCGCGCAAGACCTACGGCCGCACCTCGCACGGCATGATCTGCTCCGGCGACGAGCTGGGCATGGGCGACGACGGCACGCACGGCATCATCGTGCTGCCGCACGAGCACGAGGTCGGCACCGACGCGATCGAGCTGCTCCAGCTCGTCGACGAGGTCCTCGACATCGACATCACCCCGGACCGCGGCTACTGCATGTCCATGCGCGGTGTCGCCCGTGAGGCGGCCACCGCCTACGGCCTGCCGCTGCGCGACCCGGCGCTGCTCGACGTGCCCCGGCCGAACTCGTACGGCTACCCGGTCAAGGTCGACGACCCGGCCGGCTGCGACCGCTTCACCGCCCGCACGGTGACCGGTCTCGACCCCGACGCGCGCTCCCCGATCTGGCTGACCCGCCGCCTGCAGAAGGCGGGCATGCGCCCGATCTCGCTCGCCGTGGACATCACCAACTACGTGATGCTCGAGCTCGGCCAGCCACTGCACGCCTACGACCGCTCGTCCGTCGAGGGCCCGATCGGTGTGCGTCGGGCTGAGCAGGGTGAAGAGCTGATCACCCTCGACGGGGTCAAGCGCAAGCTTGACGCCGAGGACCTGGTGATCACCGACAACAGCGGGCCGATCGGCCTCGCCGGTGTCATGGGCGGCGCCAACACCGAGATCGCCGACTCCGTCACCACGCCTTTCGATCCCTCCGGCTCGACCGGCCAGGTCACGGGGACCACGGACGTCGTCATCGAGGCCGCGCACTTCGACTCCGTGTCGATCTCGCGCACCGCCCGTCGCCTGAAGCTGTCCTCCGAGGCCTCCAAGCGCTTCGAGCGGGGCGTCGACCCGCAGGCCGCCGCCGCGGCCGCGCAGCGGACCGTCGACCTGCTCGTGCTCCTCGCGGGCGGCACCGCCGAGGCGGGCGTCACCGAGGTCGTCGCCCCGGGCGCGCCGCGCACCATCGCCATGCCCGCGGACCACCCGGACCGGGTGGCGGGCATGGAGTACGGCCGCGAGACCGTCGTGCGCCGCCTTCAGGAGATCGGCTGCGACGTCTACGGCCAGGACGAGCTCGTCGTCACCGTCCCCTCGTGGCGGCCCGACCTCGCCGCGCCCAACGACCTCGCCGAAGAGGTCATCCGGCTGGAGGGCTACGGGAACCTCCCGTCGACCCTCCCGCAGGTGCCCTCCGGCCGCGGTCTGACCGCCCGGCAGCAACTGCACCGCCGGGTCGGCCGCGCGCTGGCCGGCGCGGGCTACGTCGAGGCGCTCAGCTACCCGTTCATCGGTGAGGGCGTCTTCGACCAGCTCCAGCTCCCGGCGCACGACGTCGCCCGCCAGGTCGTCAAGCTGGTCAACCCGATCTCCGACGAGGAGCCGGCGCTGCGCACCACGCTGCTGCCGGGTCTGCTCGGCGCGCTGCGCCGCAACGACAGCCGGGGCAGCCACGACCTCGCGCTCTTCGAGACCGGTTCGGTCTTCCGGGCCGCCGCCCGGCCGGGTGTCGCCGTACGGCTGCCCGTCGACCGGCGTCCCACGGACGAGGAGATCGCCACCCTGAACGCGGCCCTGCCCGCGCAGCCGCGGTACGCCGCGGTCGTGCTGGCCGGTGCGCGCGAGCAGGCCGGCTGGTGGGGCAAGGGCCGCCCGGCCGACTGGGCCGACGCGGTCCAGGCCGCCCGCGCGCTGGCCGTCGAGGCCGGCGCCGAGCTGGTGGTCCGCCAGGGCCAGTACGGCCCCTGGCACCCGGGCCGCTGTGCCGAGCTGGTCGTCACCCTGCGCGGGGTGGAGCAGGTCATCGGCCACGCCGGTGAGCTGCACCCGCGGGTGGTCAAGGCGATGGGCCTGCCGGCCCGTACCAGCGCGATGGAGATCGACCTGGACCGCCTCGCGGCGTCCGGTGGCGAGGCCCTCCAGGCTCCGCGGATCTCCTCCTTCCCGGTGGCGACCCAGGACGTGGCGCTGATCGTCGACGCGTCGGTCCCGGCGTCCTCGGTGGAGGCCGCGCTGCGCAAGGGCGCGGGCGAACTCCTCGAATCGCTGAGGCTGTTCGACGTGTTCACCGGTGAGCAGGTCGGCGAGGGCAAGAAGTCCCTGGCCTACGCGCTGCGCTTCCGCGCGGCCGACCGGACGCTGACCGCCGAGGAGTCCACGGCCGCGCGCGACGCGGCGGTGGCCCTGGCGGGCGAGCGGACCGGGGCGGTGCTCCGGGGCGCGTAGTCGCTTCGTACACGCGTGAGGGGCAGGTCCGGACCACCGGGCCTGCCCCTCACTCGTTCGGGTGAGAACCCCGTTGGCCCGTGTCCGGGGCGCCGGTCGGTCGACACAATCGATCCGGCCGGAGGGGAGTCCTACGGATGATCACGCGTGGGGAGATGCCCCTGGTGCGCCGGGTGTGCGTCCTGGCCTGGGCCGGCGCCGCGGTGTCCTGGGAGCTGTCCACGCCGGGGCGGTTGGCCCCGAGCCTGGCCACCTGCGCGGCCTTCCTGCTGCTGGCCACCGGATGCGCGCTGCACATCCGGCGTGAGCTGTTGGGCGAGCTGCGCCGCTCGCAGGAGATCGCGGGCGCCGCGCAGCGGGCGCTCCTGCGGCCGCTGCCGGGGCGGATCGACGGCCTGACGCCGGCCGCGGCGCAGCTCTCGGCGAGCCGGGGCGCGGCGGTGGGCGGGGACCTGTACGAGGTCGTGCCGACGGCGTACGGGATCCGGGTGGTGATCGGGGACGTCCGGGGCCACGGGCTGCCCGCCCTGGGCGCGGCCGCCGCGGTGCTCGGGGCCTTCCGCGAGGGGGCGTACGACGAACCCGCGCTGGACGGTGTGCTGCGGCGGATGGAACGGGCGCTGGGACGCCATGTCTGTGACCGGGCGCGGGCCGAGCCGGATTCCGCCGCGGCGGAGGAGTTCGTGACGGTCCTGCTCCTCCAGATCGCGGGGGACGGCACGTTGCTGGCTCTGAACTGCGGCCATCCCTGGCCCTACCTGGTCCGTCCGGCTCCGATTGCGGAACACTGCGCCGCGCGCGGCCGGGGCTCCGCCTGGGACCCCGCGCCTCAATCTCCCCCGGCCACCGCTGGGAGGGGCCCCCGGGCGGGGGTGAATTCATCAGCCCGTCCGGCGATCGAGGACCGGGTCCGGGCGGCGCCCGGTTCCACGCAGGTACTGCCGCTGGCCGGGGGCGAGACCTTACCGCCGCTCGGGGTGGTGCCCGTGCCGGCGGACATGTGGCCGCACGCCTGCGGGGAACTCCGGCCGGGGGAGACGCTGTTCCTGTACACCGACGGGGCCGAGGACGCCCGCGACCGGGCCGGGCGGTTCTTCGATCTGGCGGGCGTCCTCGCGCAGGAGGCGGCGGCGACGCCCACGCGGCTGGTGGCGGGCGTGCACGCCGCCCTGCTCCGGCACACCGGCGGGCGGCTCGCCGACGACGTCGCCCTGCTGGTGCTCCGCAACGACCGGTCCTGACCACCGGCCCCGGACATCAACGCCGGGCCCGGGGGATGGGCCCGGCGCGCGCTCTCGGCCC
>NZ_JBGBPT010000028.1:55773-90619 GCF_041106355.1 Streptomyces sp. BF23-19
GTCGGGCAGACAGCAGAGCGGGCGGCGCGGTGACGGGTCGTCGCACTGTACGAGGGGGAGCCGACGACCCGAGCTACCTCTTGGCGAGGCTCTTCAGTGAAGCGCCTCCACGGGTCCGCGCGGCAGAGTGCGCATCGCATTTATGCGCGTACACGGTTCACACCCCGTGTGAACCGCGCACCCACTAGCCTGAGACCGACGAGCCCTTGGAGCGGCCCATGCAGCCCAATGTCCTGCTCGATGCCCTCCTCGCCGAGGCGGGCATGTCCCACGCCGGACTCGCCGCGTACGTGAACCAGGCAGGCCGCACCCGCGGTCTCGCCCTGCGCTACGAACACACCGCCGTGACGCGGTGGTTGAAGGGCCAGCGGCCCCGAGGCCAGGTCCCCGACCTGATCTGCGAGGTGCTCGGCGGGCGATTGCGGCGACCGCTGGGGCTGGACGACATCGGGCTCGGCGCGGCGGACCAGCCTGTCCCGCTGCACGCCTCACCGCTCAGCGGGTTCGTGGACCGGGCCGCCGCCCTGTGGCGTTCCGACGTCCAGGCCCGGCCCCAACTGCTGGCCGCCGAGGCGGTCACCGGGACGCCCGCCGTCATCCCGGTGTGGGAGTGGGAGAATCCGCCGGAGGACGCCGACGTCTCCCGCGAGGGCCCGAATCCGGTCGGTCCCGAGCACATCGAGATCCTGAAGTCCGCCCGCGCCCACTACGAGCTGATGTACCGCCGGGCCGGGGGACTGGCCACGCGGGACCGGATCGTCCGCTTCCTGGGCAGCGAGACCGCGCCCTTGCTGCGCGGGAGCTACTCCGACGACCTCGGCCGCCGGCTGCACCGGGCCACGGGGTCCCTGGTGGCGGTGGCGGGGATCTGCGCGTACGACTCGGACGCCCACGGCTTGGCCCAGCGCTACTTCCACCAGGCCCTGCGTCTGGCCAAGGCGAGCGGGGACCGGGGGCTCGGCGCGTACGTCATCGCGCTGATCGTCAACCAGTCCCTGCACCTGCGGGAGTACCGCCAGGCCGTCGCCTTCGCCGAGGCCGCGCTGCGCGCCGCCGGGCGCCACACCACCCCGGCGCTGGCCGCCGACCTGTACGCGATGCAGGCCAAGGCCTACGCCCAACTCGGCGACACCGGTGCCGCCATGGCCTGCATCCGCAAGGCCGAGGCGGCCGCCGAGCGGATCAGCCCGGGCAGCGAACCGGACGAGACCGGCTACGTACAGCCGGGGCTCGTCAACGTCCAGGTCGCCGAGGCGCTGCTCAGTCTGGGCGATCTGGAAGCCGCGCGGGTCCAGGCGACCGCCGCCGTCGGCACCCAGGCGCACGACCGCGGCCGGGTGCACCGGCTGGCGATGCTGTGCGAGATCCAGTTGCGTCAGGGGGAGGCGGACCGGGCCGCGGCGTCCGCGGCCGAGATGGCCGAGCGGGCCAAGGGAATGGAGTCGCTGCGCCTGCGGGACCGGTTGCGGGCGGTCCGCGAACAGCTTCTGACCAGCGGTTGTACGGGCGCGGAGGAGACCGCGAGGCTCATCGACGGGGCGCTGCGCGTTCCGCTGTGACGGGCCGAGCTGCTGCCATGTTGCCACCTACTCGAACGGAAGGTGGCACAACCGTGCAGTGGATGAACCTGAGTGAGCAGACCGTGTACAAGAACCGTTGGTTCGACGTGAACCTCGCCGATGTGGAACTCCCCGACGGCCGACACCTGGACCACTTCGTGATCCGGCTGCGGCCGGTCGCCGTCGCCACGGCCGTCAACGAGGCCAACGAGGTGCTGCTGCTCTGGCGGCACCGCTTCATCACCGACAGCTGGGGCTGGGAACTGCCCGCCGGGGTGGTCGAGGACGGCGAGGACATCGCGGTCGCGGCGGCCCGCGAGATGGAGGAGGAGTCGGGCTGGCGACCCGGCCCGCTCCACCACCTCATGACCGTCGAGCCGTCCAACGGACTGACCGATGCCCGCCACCACCTCTACTGGGCGGACGGTGCCACCCACATCGGGCATCCCGAGGACGACTTCGAGTCCTCGCGCCGGGAGTGGGTCCCGCTGGAACTCGTGCCGGACATGATCGCCCGGGGAGAGATCCCGGCCGCCAACATGGCGGCCGGGCTGCTCCTGCTGCACCATCTGCGCCTCGGCCAACCGTAGGGGCCGGCCGTACGGATCAGCCGTACGGGTAGAAGCCCGCGCCCGTCTTGCGGCCCAGGCGGCCGGCGTCGACCATGCGCTGGAGCAGCGGGGGAGCGGCGTACAGCGGCTCCTTGTACTCGGCGTACATCGAGTCGGCGATCGACGCGATGGTGTCGAGGCCGATCAGGTCGGACAGCTTGAGCGGGCCCATCGGGTGGGCGCAGCCCAGCTCCATGCCGTTGTCGATGTCCTCGCGGCTGGCGATGCCCGACTCGAACATCCGGATCGCGGAGAGCAGGTACGGGACGAGGAGCGCGTTGACGACGAACCCGGACCGGTCCTGGGCGCGGACCGCGTGCTTGCCCAGCACGTCCCGCACCAGGGCCTCGGCCCGCTTGACCGTGTCCTCGCCCGTGGTCAGCGCCGGGATCAGCTCGACGAGCTTCTGCACCGGGGCCGGGTTGAAGAAGTGGATGCCGATGACCTGGTCCGGCCGCGAGGTCGCGACGGCCAGCTTGACCAGCGGGATCGAGGAGGTGTTGGAGGCCAGGATCGCGTCCGGGCGGGTGATCACCTGGTCGAGGACCTGGAAGATCTCCGTCTTGACCTGCTCGTTCTCGACGACCGCCTCGATGACGAGGTCACGGTCGGCGAACTCGCCGAGGTCGGTGGTGAAGGTGAGGCGGGCCAGGGTGGCGTCCCGCTCCTCTTCGGTGATCTTGCCGCGTTCGGCGGCCTTGGTCAGGGAGTTGTGCAGCCGGGTACGGCCGATCTCCAGGGCTTCGCCGGTGGTCTCGGCGACCTTGACCTCAAGGCCACTACGGGCGCACACCTCGGCGATACCCGCGCCCATCTGGCCACAGCCCACTACGCCGACCCGTGTGATGTCGGAAGGGAGGTCAGTCACTTCGTGCCTTTCGCAGCTCATCCGTCGGCGGGTCCCCCGTACGATTCCGGCGCCCGCCACGCCCCCCGACGTTACTCCCGACCTTGCGCCGGGCGGCGGGCCGGGGCGGGCATGCTGGGCGGACACCGCGCAATGTCACTCAGCGAAACGGAGCTGTCACATGACGTACATCGGTCGACGGGCCCTGCTGGCCGGAGCCATGGGGGTGATCGCCGCAGCCACGGCCGGGTCGGCGGCCGCCGCGCCGCGGACCTCCGCGAGGATCCCCGGGGGGCGGGCGGGCGCCGCCGACTTCCGCGGGATGTGGATCGCCTCCGTGTCGAACGTGGACTGGCCCTCCGAGAGCGGGCTCTCCGCGGCGCGCCAGCGGTCGGAGCTGCTCGCCCTCCTCGACACCGCGGTCGAGCGGCGCCTGGGCGCGGTGGTCCTCCAGGTCCGGCCGGCGGCGGACGCGCTCTGGCCCTCGAAGCTGGAGCCCTGGTCGCAGTGGCTGACCGGGGAGCAGGGCGTCGATCCCGGCTGGGACCCGCTGGGCACGGCGCTCAAGGAGGCGCACGCCCGCGGGCTGGAGCTGCACGCCTGGTTCAACCCGTTCCGCGTGGCCAATCACACCGACCTCGACCGGTTGGCGTCCTCGCACCCGGCGAGGCGCAACCCGGACTGGACGGTGGAGTACGGCGGCAAGCTCTACTACAACCCCGGTCTGCCCGAGGTGCGACGCTTCGTCCAGGACGCCATGTTCGACGCCGTCTCCCGCTACCCGCTGGACGCCGTGCACTGGGACGACTACTTCTACCCCTACCCGGTGGCGGGGGAGTACTTCGACGACGACGAGGCCTTCGAGGAGTACGGGGCGGGCTTCGCCTCGCGCGCCGCCTGGCGTCGCGGCAACATCGACACCCTGGTCCGTGAGATGTCCGTACGGCTGCGGGCGCTCGACCCGGCTCCCCGCTTCGGGATCAGTCCGTTCGCGGTGTGGCGCAACTCCGACCGGGACCCGGCCGGTTCACCGACGCGCGCGGGCCTCGGTACGTACGACGACCTGTACGCGGACACCCGCAAGTGGGTCAGGGAGGGTTGGATCGACTACATCGTGCCGCAGGCGTACTGGCACATCGGGCACCCGACCGCCGACTACGCGGACATCGTGCCCTGGTGGGCGCGGACCGTCGCCGGTACGGGCGTGGACCTGTACGTGGGGGAGGGGCTGTACCGCTGCGACGAGGACAGCCCCACCGAGGCCTGGCGCGACCCCGGTGAGCTGTCGAAGCACCTGACGTTCGCCGCCGGGTACCCGGAGGTCCGCGGCCACGTCTACTTCTCGGCGAAGCAGGTGGCCGCGGACCCCAACGGGGCGATGGCCCGGGTGGTCGCCGACCACTACCGGTCGGCGGCGTCCCGGCGCTGATTCAGTGAGGGGGCTCTGCGGGGTGGCGGACCGTGCAGTCGGGTCCGGGAGCCATCAGTGCCTCGTGTCCGTCCTGGAAGCGGACCCGGTACGGGGGGGTTCCGTTCTCGCCCAGGACCTGGGTGATCTCGCCCACCTTGTCGTGCTGTCCGACGATCCTGCCGTGCTGCACCAGCTGGTCGCCCTCAGTCGCGCGCATACTGACCTCCTCGGTGGCGGTCCGATCCGGTGCTTGCAGTTTAGGTCGTCATGGGGCTATTTGACCCGTTGGGTCACCGCGATGCAGACGAGTACGCCGCAGGCGGCGGCCGGTGCGGCGGGGGAGAGGTGCTCGCCCAGCAGGGCCACCGACCAGACGAGGGTCAGCAGCGGTTGGGCGAGCTGGAGCTGGCTGGCCCGCGGTGCGCCGATCTCGGCCATGCCCCGGTACCAGACGTACAGGCCGAGGAAGGTGGAGCCGGCCGCCGCCCAGATCAGCCCGGCGAGCCCGTGGCCGGTGAGGTGCACCGGCTCGTACGCGAGCCCGGCCACGGAGCCGGCCAGGCTGAGCGGCAGGCACAGGACCAGCGCCCAGCCGATCACCTGCCAGCCGGGCAGCGTCCGGGCCAGGCGGCCGCCCTCGGTGTATCCGGCGGCGCACACCAGCAGGGCGCCGAACAGATAGGCGTCGCCCGCCGAGAGGGCGCCGCCGCTCTGCGCGAGCGTGCCGTCACATACGACGAACGCGATCACGACCGCGGCACCGGCGAGCGCCGCGGCCCAGAAGGCGCGCGAAGGGCGGGCCCCGGTACGCAGCGCGGACAGCGCGGCGGTGGTGAGCGGCAGGAGGCCGACCACCACGGCGGCGTGCGAGGTCGTGGAGGTGGTCAGCGCGAGGGTGGTGAGCATCGGGAAGCCGACGACCACCCCGGCGGCGACGACGGCCAGCCCCGCCCAGTGCTCACGGGCCGGCAGCGGGACCCGACAGGCCAGCAGGAAGGCGCCGGCGATGGCGGCGGCGAGGACACTGCGCAGCGCTACCAGCGACCACGGACCGAAGCTCTCCAGTCCCCAGGCGGTGGCGGGGAAGGTCAGCGAGAAGGCGACGACGCCGAGCAGGGCGAGAGCGGTGCCCCGGCGTACCGGATTCTTGACCGCTATCGTGGTCGGGAGAGTAGCGCTATTCTGTGCTGTCATGTACGAGCGTAGCAGTGTGGCGGACCTGGCTGAATCTCTGCGGGTCGAAATCAACCGCTACTCGGTGGGTGGAAAGCTCCCGTCGAGTCGGGCCCTGGTGGAGCGCTACCGGGTCAGCCCCGTCACCGTCTCCCGGGCCCTCGCGCAGCTCGCCGCCGAGGGCCTCGTCGTCACCCGGCCCGGCGCGGGGGTCTTCCGCGCCGCACCGCGTACGGCGGCCCCCGCGCCCGGCGACACCTCCTGGCAGGAGGTCGCGCTCAGCGCCGAGGGAGCCGGGGAGATCGTCCCGCGCTCCGTCGACGCCACCGGAGTGCTGGGCTCGCTGGCCGCGCCGCCGCCCGGGGTGATCGAACTCAACGGCGGCTACCTGCACCACTCCCTGCAGCCCGAGCGGGCCATGGCGGCCGCGCTGGCCCGGGCGGGACGGCGGCCCGGAGCCTGGGGGCGCCCGCCCCTGGAGGGGCTGCCCGAGCTGCGCGACTGGTTCGCCCGGGAGATCGGCGGCGCGGTCGTCGCCGCCGACGTCCTGATCACCGCCGGTGGGCAGAGCGCGCTGGCCACCGCCCTGCGGGCGCTCGCCCCGCCCGGCGCGCCGATCCTGGTGGAGTCCCCGACCTACCCCGGGCTGCTGGCCATCGCCAGGGCCTCCGGCTGCCGGCCCGTGCCCGTCCCGGTGGACGCCGAGGGGGTCCGGCCGGAGCTGCTGGCCGCCGCCTTCGAAGCGACCGGCGCGCGGGTGTTCGTATGTCAGCCGCTGTTCCAGAATCCGACCGGAGCCGTACTGGCTCCGGGGCGGCGGGCCGAGGTGCTGCGCATCGCGCGGGCCGCGGGGGCCTTCGTGGTCGAGGACGACTACGCCCGGTCCCTGGTCCACGAGGGCGCGGGTCCGCTGCCCGCGACCCTGGCCGCCGAGGACGTGGACGGGGTCGTGGTGCACGTCCGGTCGCTGACCAAGGCCACCTCACCCAGCCTGCGGGTGGGCGCCCTGGCCGCCCGGGGCCCGGTGGTCGACCGGCTGCGCGCCATCCAGATCGTGGACTCCTTCTTCGTGCCCCGGCCGCTCCAGGAGGCCGCCCTGGAACTCGTCGGCGCGCCCGCCTGGCCCCGCCACCTGCGGACGGTGGCCGCCGAGCTGCGCCACCGGCGGGACGTGCTCGCGGGGGCCCTGCGCCGCGAGCTGCCCGCGCTGGAGCTGCCGCATCTGCCGTACGGCGGATACCAGTTGTGGGTGCGGCCGAACGGGTACGGCGACGACACGGCCTTCGCGGCGGCCGCGCTGCGCGCCGGGGTGGCGGTGGCGCCCGGCCGCCCGTACTTCTGCGCGGAGCCGCCGGGACCGCACGTCCGGCTGAGCTTCGCCGGGGTCTCGGGCCCCGGCGAACTGGTCGAGGCGGTCCAGCGGCTGCGCACCGGTCTGCCGGACGGCCTCGGTCCGGACGCTTGACCCGGTGCGGTATGCGGATCACCATCACCGCATGCATGTTCGGGTCTCGCTCGTCGCCGCAGCCCGTAGTTCCTCGCTGCTCGCCGAGCGCTTCGACGACGACCGCCCGCTGGACGGAACCGGCTGGCGGTCGGTGGAGTCCGCCGCGCAGGGCCTCGTACCCCTGGGCTCGGCCGAGCTGCGCTACTGCTCGCCGACCCCGCGCAGCCGCGCCACGGGCGAGGCCCTCGGCTATGCGCCCCTCGCGCAGCCCGCGCTGCGCGAGTGCGACATGGGCCGCTGGCGGGGGCTGACCCTGGCCGAGGTGACCGCCCACGAGCCCGGGGCGGTGGACCTGTGGCTCAGTGATCCGCGGTCCGCCCCGCACGGCGGCGAGTCCCTGCTCGCCTTCATCTCCCGGATCGGCGGCTGGCTCGACACCCGGCCGGCCGACGACGGGGGTCAGATCGTGGCGGTGGCGGAGCCCTCGGTGGTCCGGGCGGCCCTGGTGTACGCGCTGAAGGCGCCGCCGCTGACCTACTGGAACGTGGACGTCCGGCCGCTGTCCACGATGACCCTCACGGGCTGGTCCGGCAGTTGGCACCTGAGTCTGCAGGCCCCGGCGTAATCCGGTTGTAGGGGTCGGGGCCCCCTCCTAGCCTGCGGGAATGACCGAGATTCGCATCACCACGCTCGCCGAGCGCCCTGAACTGGCGGACCGGCTCGGGGACATGGACGACCCGTGGCCCGAGTTCGCCACCCACGACTCCCTCGCCTGGCTGCTGTACCCGCGGATGGAGGCCGAGCTGGCCGACTACGTCCTGGTCGCCACGGACGGGGACGCGGTGGTCGCCCGCGGCTACAGCGTGCCCTTCGCCCTGCACGTGGACGGCCGCGACGGGCGGCTGCCCGCGCAGGGCTGGGACCGCGTGCTCATGTGGGCCTTCTCCGACCTGCGCCGCGGGGTGCGACCCGACACGGTGAGCGCGATCGAGATCACCGTCGCCCGCGACCGCCAGGGCGAGGGGCTCTCCGGGCGCATGCTGGCCGCGATGCGGGACAACGCCCGGGCCCGCGGCTTCACCGAGGTGGTGGCACCGGTGCGGCCCAGCGGAAAGCCGGCCGAGCCCGACACCTCGATCCAGGAGTACGCGTACCGCACCCGCGAGGACGGCCTCCCGTACGACCCGTGGCTGCGCGTCCACGTCCGCGCGGGCGGGGTCATCGACTCGGTCGCGCCGCTGTCGATGACGATCACGGGCTCGCTCGCCCAGTGGCGCGCGTGGACCGGGCTGCCCTTCGACGCCGCCGGACCCGTGCGCGTCCCGGGTGCCCTGGCGCCCGTACGGTGCGAGCCGGAGCAGGGCTATGCGGTCTATGTGGAGCCGAACGTATGGGTCAGGCACCGGCTGGCCGAACGGGCGGGGTCCGCGCGGCCGTGAGGCCCTCCGTCGGGGGCGGCCCGCCAGGGGCCCGGCGGCCGTGGCCGCGCCCGACGCTACCGGCGGAATCGCCGCCGCGGCCGGGCCTTTCCTGCTAGACATCTTCCTGGAGGCGCCGCGCGCGGGATGCTTCGGTAGGACCCTCTCCCAGAGATCCAAGGCATTGCATAAACGTGCAGAAGTACGTATAGTCATGCCATCGATGAGGAGGGTCCGATGGTGGTACGTGTAGCGGTGGCCGGTGCGAGCGGGTACGCGGGCGGAGAAGTCCTGCGTCTCCTGCTCTCGCACCCCGAGGTGGAGATCGGCGCCTTGACCGGCAACTCCAACGCCGGACAGCTCCTCGGCTCCCTGCAACCCCACCTCGTGCCGCTCGCGGGACGCACCCTGGAGGCGACCACCTCCGAGGTCCTCGCCGGCCACGATGTCGTCTTCCTCGCCCTCCCGCACGGCCAGTCCGCCGCCGTCGCCGCCCAGCTCGGCGAGGACGTCCTCGTCGTCGACATGGGCGCCGACCACCGGCTCAAGGACTCCGCAGACTGGGACGCCTTCTACGGGGCCCCGCACGCCGGTACCTGGCCCTACGGGCTCCCCGAACTGCCGGGCGCCCGCGAGGCCCTGGCCGGCACCAGGCGCATCGCCGTCCCCGGCTGCTTCCCCACCGCCGTCTCCCTCGCGCTCTTCCCCGCCTACCAGGGGAAGTTCGCCGAGCCGGAAGCCGTGATCGTCGCCGCCACCGGCACCTCCGGCGCGGGCAAGGCCCTCAAGCCGCACCTGCTCGGCGCGGAGGTCATGGGCTCGGTGACCCCGTACGGCGTGGGCGGCGGACACCGCCACACGCCCGAGATGGTGCAGAACCTCAGCCCGCTCGCGGGAGAGCGCGTGTCGGTCTCCTTCACGCCGACCCTCGTGCCCATGGCCCGCGGCATCCTCGCCACGTGCTCGGCCAAGGCGCTCCCCGGCACCACCGCCGAATCGCTGCGCGCCGCGTACGAGAAGGCCTACGCCGACGAGCCCTTCGTCCACCTGCTGCCCGAGGGCCGGATGCCGTCCACCAAATCCGTCCACGGTTCCAACGCCGTCCACGTCCAGGTCGCCTACGACGAGTCCGCCCGCCGGATCATCGCCGTCAGCGCCATCGACAACCTGACCAAGGGCACCGCCGGCGGCGCGGTGCAGAGCATGAACATCGCCCTGGGGCTTCACGAGAGCCTGGGTCTTTCGACGATCGGAGTCGCACCGTGAGCGTCACGGCAGCACAGGGATTCACGGCAGCGGGCATCGCCGCCGGGATCAAGGCCAACGGCAACCCCGACCTGGCCCTCGTGGTCAACAACGGGCCGAGTCTGGCCGCCGCGGGCGTCTTCACCTCCAACCGCGTCAAGGCCGCCCCCGTGCACTGGTCCGAGCAGGTCCTGCGGGGCGCCGCCGTCAGCGCGGTCGTCCTGAACTCCGGCGGCGCCAACGCCTGCACCGGCCCCAAGGGCTTCCAGGACACCCACGCCACCGCGGAGAAGGTCGCCACCACCCTCAACGAACAGGGTCTCGGCGGCGACTTCAACGCCGGCGAGATCGCGGTCGCCTCCACCGGCCTGATCGGCGTCCTGCTCCCCATGGACAAGCTGCTCCCCGGCATCGAGACCGCCGCCGCGGCCCTGTCCGCGGACGGCGGCGAGGCCGCCGCCATCGCCATCAAGACCACCGACACCGTGCACAAGACGGCCACCGTCTCGCAGGGCGGCTGGACCGTCGGAGGCATGGCCAAGGGTGCGGGCATGCTCGCCCCGGGCCTGGCCACCATGCTCGTCGTCCTCACCACCGACGCCGACCTGGACAGCGCCACCCTCGACAAGGCGCTGCGCGCCGCCACCCGCACCACCTTCGACCGGGTCGACTCCGACGGCTGCATGTCCACCAACGACACGGTGCTGCTGCTCGCCTCCGGCGCCTCCGGCCAGGTGCCGGCGTACGAGGACTTCGCGGAGGCCGTGCGCAAGGTGTGCGACGACCTGGCCCGTCAGCTCATCGGCGACGCCGAGGGCGCCAGCAAGGACATCCGCATCGAGGTCATCGGTGCGCTGACCGAGGACGACGCGGTCGAGGTCGGCCGGTCCATCGCCCGGAACAATCTGCTCAAGTGCGCCATCCACGGCGAGGACCCGAACTGGGGCCGGGTGCTCTCCGCGATCGGCACCACCAAGGCCGCCTTCGACCCGGACCGGCTGAACGTCGCCATCAACGACGTCTGGGTCTGCCGGAACGGATCGGTCGGCGACGACCGCGATCTGGTCTCCATGAAGGGCCGCGAGGTCCGGATCACCGCCGACCTGTCGAACGGCAGCGAGTCCGCCGTGATCTGGGGCAACGACCTGACCGCCGAGTACGTCCACGAGAACAGCGCCTACTCCTCATGAGCGACGAGAAGGCCGGCCTGCCCGGCACCTCCGGCGGCACCGCCCGCAAGCACACCGCCCTGCCCAAGGCGCAGATCCTCATCGAGGCCCTGCCGTGGCTCACCCGCCACAACGGCAAGATCGTCGTCATCAAGTTCGGCGGCAACGCCATGATCGACGAGGAACTCAAGGCCGCCTTCGCCCAGGACGTGGTCTTCCTGCGCCAGGCCGGCCTGAAGCCGGTCGTGGTGCACGGCGGCGGCCCCCAGATCAACGCCCAGCTCGACAAGCAGGGCCTGGTCAGCGAGTTCAAGGCGGGGCTGCGCGTCACGACCCCGGAGGCCATGGACGTCGTACGGATGGTCCTGGCGGGCCACGTCCAGCGCGAACTGGTCGGGCTGCTCAACCAGCACGGGCCGCTGGCCGTCGGCATGACCGGCGAGGACGCCCGCACCATGATCGCGACCAAGCACAGCCCGGAGATCGGCGGCGAGGTCATCGACATCGGCCGGGTCGGGGAGATCACCTCCATCGACACCGGCGCCATCGAGGCCCTGCTGGCGGACGGCCGGATCCCGGTCATCTCCTCCATCGCCGGCAGCGCCGACGACCACCACGTCTACAACGTCAACGCCGACACGGCGGCCGCGGCGCTCGCCGCCGCGCTCGGCGCCGAGACGCTGATGGTCCTCACCGACGTCGAAGGCCTGTACGCGGACTGGCCGAACAGCGACGAGGTCATCAGCAAGCTCACCGTCAGTGAGCTGGAGAAGCTGCTGCCCGAGCTGTCCAGCGGCATGGTGCCCAAGATGGAGGGCTGCCTGCACGCCGTACGCAACGGCGTGAACACCGCCCGCGTGCTCGACGGGCGGGTCCAGCACTCGATCCTGCTGGAGATCTTCACGGACTCCGGCATCGGCACGATGGTCGTGCCCGACCACCAGTCAGGGGGAACGCAATGACGAAGGGCACCGGCAATCAGGAGTACGGCGCGCGCTGGCAGGGGGCGCTGGCCAACAACTACGGCACCCCCGCGGTCGCGCTGGTACGGGGCGAGGGCGCCCAGGTCTGGGACGCCGACGGCAAGCAGTACACCGACTTCGTCGGCGGTATCGCGGTCAACGCCCTCGGGCACGCCCACCCGGCGATCGTGGCGGCCGTGACCGAGCAGATCTCCACCCTCGGCCACGTCTCCAACCTCTTCATCTCCGAGCCGGTCGTCGCGCTCGGCGAGCGGCTGCTCCAGCTCTTCGGCCGCCCCGGCAAGGTCTTCTTCTGCAACTCGGGCGCCGAGTCCATCGAGGCCGCCTTCAAGATCGGCCGGCTGACCGGGCGGACCCACATGGTCGCCACCGACGGCGGCTTCCACGGCCGGACCATGGGCGCCCTCGCGCTCACCGGCCAGCCCAAGAAGCAGGAGCCCTTCCGGCCGCTGCCGGGCGACGTCACGCACGTCCCGTTCGGTGACGTCGAGGCTCTGCGGGCCGCCGTCACCGAGGAGACCGCGCTCGTCGTCATCGAGCCCATCCAGGGCGAGAACGGCGTCGTCGTACCCCCCGCCGGGTACCTGACGGCCGCCCGCGAGATCACCCGCGCCACCGGCACCCTGCTCGTCCTCGACGAGGTCCAGACCGGCATCGGCCGGTGCGGCCAGTGGTTCGAGCACCAGGCCCACGAGGACGTCGAGCCCGACATCGTCACCCTCGCCAAGGGCCTGGGCGGCGGTCTGCCGATCGGCGCGGTGGTCGCCTTCGGCCCCGTCGCCGACCTGCTGCAGCCGGGCCAGCACGGCACCACCTTCGGCGGGAACCCGGTCGCCTGCGCGGCCGGCCTCGCCGTCATCGACACGATCGCCACGGGCGGGCTGCTCGACCAGGTCAAGGCCCGGGGGGAGCGGCTGCGCTCCGGGATCGAGGCCTCGGGCCACGCCCTGGTCTCCCACGTCCGGGGCTCGGGACTACTGCTGGGTATCGTGCTGACCGAGCCGCTCGCCGCCCGGGTGCAGCAGGCGGCTCAGGACGCCGGCTTCCTGGTCAACGCGCCCGCCCCCGACGTCGTACGGCTCATGCCCCCGTACGTGCTCACCGAGGACGAGGCGGACGCGTTCGTCCGGGCCCTGCCCGGCATCCTTGACGCAGCGGGCGGGGACGGATCCGGAGAATGAGACGACGATGAGTCAGGCGCAGGACAACGAGCAAGGCGGCCAGGCCGTCCCGCAGACCCGCACCGCGCGTCACCGCCGGATCGTGGACATCCTCAACCGGCAGCCGGTCCGTTCCCAGAGCCAGCTGGCCAAGCTGCTCGCTGACGACGGGTTGAGCGTCACCCAGGCGACGCTCTCGCGCGACCTCGACGAGCTGGGCGCGGTGAAGATCCGCAACACCGGCGGCGAGCTGATCTACGCGGTGCCCAGCGAGGGCGGCTTCCGCACCCCGCAGGCCCCGCTCGGCGAGTCCGCGAAGGAGGAGCGCATGCGGCGCCTCTCCGGGGAACTGCTGATCTCGGCGGAGGCCTCCGCGAACCTCGTGGTCCTGCGCACCCCGCCGGGTGCGGCGCAGTTCCTCGCCTCGGCGATCGACCAGGCCGAGCTCCGGGCGATCCTCGGCACGATCGCGGGCGACGACACCCTGATGCTGATCAGTCGGGACCCGGCGGGCGGCCAGGCCCTGGCCGACCACCTGCTGCGGCTGGCGCAGAAGGAGAGCTAGATCGCCTCTTCAGGATCCTGCCGGGCCCGGCTCAGTACCGGGTCACGGCCAGGTCCCCGGACTCGGTGCCGATCGCGATGTGCGGACGGCGGCGCGGGTCCGCCCAGCGCAGGATCGCCCGCATGGCCGACTCGGGCACGGACACGCAACCGGCCGTCGCACCCTTGCCGTTGACGTGCAGGAAGATCCCGGCGCCCCGGCCGCGTACGGGCCGGTCGTAGTTGAAGGCGATCACCAGCGCGTGCGCGTACTGCTTCTCGTACGTCACCAGGTGCTCGGCCTCGCCCGGCGCGCAGTCCGCGGGCAGCGGCTCGACCCAGCGGTTGTAGTGGGCGGACGCGTTGTCCTGGCACCACCAGGAGTCACGGTTCACCCGCCGGTACACGTGGTCCGTGCCGGCCGGTGCCCGCCGGATCCCGAAGGCGTAGGGGAGTGCGTAGAGGCCTGCGGGTGTCGTATCGGTGCCCTGGGTCCGCGTCGCGCCCTCGGTCAGGCCGTTCGCGCCGAACCGGGCGGGCGCGCTCCCGGACCGGTGCCAGCGTCCCGCCCAGCGCTGCCACCAGATCACCCGGCCGGTGGTGGATCCGGGCGTGGGCGCGACAGCGGTGATGAGCTGGCTTCCCCCGCCGGTGTCGGCGAGCCGGTCGGGCAGGGGCGCCTGCGACGGGGCCTGCGGAAGCAGGGTCGTGACGATGAGTGAGACGGTGACTACAGCGGTACGCAGCACATGTCAGACGGTACGGGGCGGAAGGGGCAGCGGCAGCGCAGGCAGGCCGTCGACGCTCGATCCGATGAACTCCTTCTTCTCGCAGTACGCGGCGAACTCCTCGTCCGTCTTGCGGCCGAAGTACTCCGCGTGCAGCGTCCGCTCGCCCTGGTACTCCATCAGGGGGACGGCGTACCCGCAGACATCCGCGATCCGGCGGGCGTGGACCAGGATGATCGCCCGCGCCGACGGCCCGTCGGCGTCACCGAACAGGGCGATCAGTTCGCCCCAGCGCGGATCGTCGCGGAAGACCGCCTCGCCCTCGCCGTGGATGCGCACGATGTTGGGCGGCCCGGAGAACGCGCACCACATCAGAGTGATCCGGCCGTTCTCCCGGACGTGGGCGATGGTCTCGGCGCCACTGCCCCCGAAGTCCAGGTAGGCCAGGGTCTGTTCGTCGATGACGATGAGGGTTCCGGCGCGGCCCTTGGGGGAGAGGTTGACATGACCGTCACCCGTGAGCGGGGCCGTCGCGGTGAAGAAGATCGGCTGCTCCTCGATGAACGTGCGCAGCCGGCCGTCTATGCGTTCGTAGAGCTTTCCCATGTGCCCATTATCGGGTCGGCCGGGCCGTGCGATCGGGCAGAGCCGTCTCGGTGAGTGCCAGCCGGTCGAAGAGCGGGGCCAGTTGGTGGATGTCGAAGAGATGCGCGGACCGCTCCAGCAGAGCGCCCAGTTCGGCAGGATCCGCCCAGCCCGCCTGCAGGGAGCCCTGCCAGTTCCATTCCCGTACGGTGCCCTCGGCCAGCTCGCGCAGACCCGGATCCCGCACGTCCAGCAGGGTGACTGCGGCCCGCAGCGAGGCCATGCCGCCCTGGGCCCGCAGCAGGTGGAAGGCGGCCCGGCGGGTGTGCGTCGGACGCTCGGGGGCCACCCGCGCCATCAGCCAGTCGGCGGGCAGCGGCCCCGCGGTGGCGAGCAGGCCGCGGGAGACCTCGCGGGCCACCGCCGGCGAGGGGTCGTCGAGCAGCGACCGCAGCAGCCGCTCGTCGTCCGCGTCCAGCAGGCGCAGCCCGGCGACGGCGGCGGCCCGCACCGGGCCGCCGGGGTGCCCCAGCAGGGCGCGGAGCAGAGGCCCGTCCTCGCGGCGGGCGCACTCGGCGAAGCCGCTCACCGCGTACGGAGTCACCCGGGCCGGGTCCTTGACCAGCTCGCGGTAGCGGGCGTACGGGTCGCCGCCGTCCTGGCGGACCAGCCAGCGGGCGCAGGCCCGGACCAGCCCGGAGCGGTCGGTCAGGTACACCCCGGCCTCGGCGGCCCGCCCGGCCCCGCGCAGGGCGGTGACCCCGGAGGCGCGGACCATCGGGATGTGGGCGCCGAGCAGGAAGTCGACGGCCCGGTCGTCCGGCCCGTCGGTGGCCAGCGCGGCGAGCGCGGCGTCCGCCCACATCCGGGCGGTCGGCGGGTCCAGTTCCACGGCGGCCAGCCGGGCGAGCTCCCGTACGTCGAACTCCCCGCTCTCCAGCGAGAGCCGCGCCGCGAACCGCCGGGTCGGCAGGTCCGCGCTCTCGCGCAACTCGGCCCGCAGCGACGCGCCGCGCAGTGCCGCCGGGAGCAGCGCGGCGGCCCAGGCGCCGTGCTCGCGGCGGCCCAGCCGCAGCAGGAGCGGGGTCAGCCGGCGCACCGTGCCCGCGGGGTCGGCGTCCAGCACGGCGCGCAGCACGCGCCGGGCCTGTTCCCGTACGGCCGGAACCCAGTCGGTGCAGCGGATCGCGACGAGTTCGAGCACCGGATCCGGCGCCCGGAGCGCACCTTCGCGGACGTAGCCGTCGGGATGGCACAGCGCCACCACGTCGTCGCCGATGTACGAGGTCTCGTGCCGGTGGCGACGGAGATCGCGTACTGCCTGGTCGAAGGCGATCCAGGTGTCGGCCACGCCCCCGGGGAGCGGTACCGGCGTGTGGCCGGGATGCCCGCCGTCCATCAGCCGCTCCGCGCTCGCCCACCCCGCCCGTAGGGCCCGTTCCCGTCTGGCGCTCATGCGGCCTCCCTCTGTTGTCCGCACCGCCGAGGTTAGGCAATCGGAGGGCCGCTGCGCCTCCTCTATTTCCACTGGTCAGGCGCCTCGGCGAGGCCCGATTGACGAAACATACGGAGTAGTGCATAGTTATGCCTGTCGTTGAATGCACCGTAAGGAGAAACCCGTGACCGAGCGCGTCGTACTCGCCTACTCGGGCGGCCTGGACACCTCCGTCGCCATCGGCTGGATCGCCGAGGAGACGGGCGCCGAGGTCATCGCCGTTGCCGTGGACGTCGGCCAGGGCGGCGAGGACCTGGACGTCATCCGCAAGCGCGCGCTCGACTGCGGTGCGGTCGAGGCCGAGGTCGCCGACGCCTCCGACGAGTTCGCCAACGAGTACTGCCTCCCGGCGATCAAGGCGAACGCCCTCTACATGGACCGGTACCCGCTGGTCTCGGCGCTCTCCCGGCCGGCCATCGTCAAGCACCTGGTCGCCGCCGCCAAGAAGCACGGCGCCACGACCGTCGCCCACGGCTGCACCGGCAAGGGCAACGACCAGGTCCGCTTCGAGGCGGGCATCGTCGCCCTCGCCCCGGACCTCAAGTGCATCGCCCCGGTCCGTGACTACGCGATGACCCGGGACAAGGCGATCGCCTTCTGCGAGGAGAAGCAGCTCCCCATCGCGACCACCAAGAAGTCCCCGTACTCCATCGACCAGAACGTCTTCGGACGCGCCGTCGAGACGGGCTTCCTGGAGGACATCTGGAACGCCCCGATCGAGGACATCTACGAGTACACCTCGAACCCGGCCCTGCCGCGTGAGCCCGACGAGGTCGTCATCTCCTTCAAGGAGGGCGTCCCGGTCGCCATCGACGGCAAGCCCGTCTCCGTGCTGCAGGCCATCCAGCAGCTCAACGACCGTGCCGGAGCCCAGGGCATCGGCCGGATCGACATCGTCGAGGACCGCCTCGTGGGCATCAAGTCCCGTGAGGTGTACGAGGCCCCGGGTGCGATCGCGCTGATCACGGCCCACCAGGAGCTGGAGAACGTCACTGTCGAGCGCGAGCTGGCCCGCTACAAGCGGCAGGTCGAGCAGCGCTGGGGCGAGATGGTCTACGACGGCCTGTGGTTCTCCCCGCTCAAGCGCGCCCTGGACGGCTTCATCAACGAGGCCAACCAGCACGTCACCGGTGACATCCGGATGACCCTGCACGGCGGCCGCGCCGTCGTCACCGGCCGGAAGTCGGACGAGTCGCTGTACGACTTCAACCTCGCGACCTACGACTCGGGCGACACCTTCGACCAGTCCAAGGCCCAGGGCTTCATCGAGATCTTCGGTCTCTCCTCGAAGATCGCGGCCCGCCGCGACCTCGCCTGACCGACCAGCAGTTCGGACCGCCTCCCCGTTAGCTCCGCGGCGGGGAGGCGGTTGCACATCCGGAGCCGTGCCGGCCGTCCAGGCCGAGTGGGCCCCCCGGAGCCTTACCAGCAGTCAAAGCCATGCAGTCTTGAGGAGCAGTAGCTGTGAGCAGCAACAAGGGTGACGTCCGGCTCTGGGGCGGCCGGTTCGCCGACGGTCCTTCGGAGGCGCTGGCCCTGCTGTCGGCGTCGGTCCACTTCGACTGGCGCCTCGCGCCGTACGACATCGCGGGCTCCCGTGCCCACGCACGCGTGCTCCACAAGGCCGGCCTGCTCACGGCCGAAGAGCTCGACCGCATGATCGCCGGACTCGACCAGCTGGAGGCCGACGTGGCCGACGGCTCGTTCACCGGCACCATCGCCGACGAGGACGTGCACACCGCCCTGGAGCGCGGCCTGCTGGAGCGGCTCGGTGCCGAGCTCGGCGGCAAGCTGCGCGCCGGCCGGTCCCGCAACGACCAGGTGGCCACCCTGTTCCGGATGTACCTGCGCGACCACGGCCGGATCATCGGTGGCCTGATCGCCGACCTCCAGGACGCGCTGGTCGGCCTCGCCGAGACGCACCACGACGTGGCCATGCCGGGCCGGACCCACCTGCAGCACGCGCAGCCGGTGCTCTTTGCCCACCACGTACTCGCCCACGTGCAGTCCCTGTCCCGGGACGCGGAGCGGCTGCGCCAGTGGGACACCCGGACCGCGGTCTCCCCGTACGGCTCGGGCGCCCTGGCCGGCTCCTCGCTGGGCCTGGACCCGGAGCAGGTCGCCGCCGACCTGGGCTTCGAGCGGGGTTCGGTCGGCAACTCGATCGACGGCACGGCCTCGCGCGACTTCGTCGCCGAGTTCGCCTTCATCACCGCGATGATCGGGATCAACCTGTCCCGGATCGCGGAGGAGATCATCATCTGGAACACGAAGGAGTTCTCCTTCGTGACGCTGCACGACGCCTTCTCGACCGGGTCGTCGATCATGCCGCAGAAGAAGAACCCGGACATCGCGGAGCTGGCGCGCGGCAAGTCGGGCCGGCTCATCGGCAATCTGACGGGCCTGCTCGCCACGCTCAAGGCGCTGCCCCTGGCGTACAACCGGGACCTCCAGGAGGACAAGGAGCCGGTCTTCGACTCCTGCGACACCCTCGAGGTCCTGCTGCCGGCCTTCACCGGCATGATGGCGACCCTCACCGTCAACCGGGAGCGGATGGAGGAGCTGGCCCCGGCCGGCTTCTCGCTCGCCACCGACATCGCCGAGTGGCTGGTCAAGCAGGGCGTGCCGTTCCGGGTGGCGCACGAGGTGGCCGGCGAGTGCGTCAAGGTCTGCGAGGGCGAGGGCATCGAGCTCGACCAGCTGACGGACGAGCAGTTCGTGAAGATCTCGGAGCACCTGACCCCCGAGGTCCGGACCGTCCTGAACGTCAAGGGCGCCCTGGCTTCGCGCGACGGTCGCGGCGGTACCGCCCCGTCGGCGGTCGCCACCCAGCTCACCGAGCTGAAGGCCGACCTGGTCATCCAGCACGCCTGGGCGGCTCACAAGCAGTAGCGGACACGCCCGGAGGGGCGGTGGGAGCCCGTCGGCCCCCACCGCCCCTCCGGCATGTCGCGGTATCAGCAGACGACGTTGATCGAGAACGGCCGGTCACTGTCCACGGCGGCACTGCCGGGCTGGGACGGCGTCGCGGTACGGATGAAGAGGGTGTTCCCGTTCACCTGCCCGACCAGGATGGACGAGCTGCCCGGCCCGGGGTCGTTCCCGCCGTTGGTGTTGATGGTGCCCAGGAGGGCGCACCCGTTGAGGCCGGACGACGTGGTGATGTTGTAGCGGCCGATGCCGAACTTGTTGATCCCGGTGATGCCCTGCCCGCCCAGGACCTGACCGTTCGCGGCCACCTTCGCCCAGGCCGTGGTGACCGCCGCGGCCTGCCGTGCCTCCCTGGGTTCGGCGGACGCCGAGGACACGGCGACGAGGCCGCCGACCGTCAGTGCCAGCGCAGCGGCCCCGATGACCAGCTTCCGTGATGCGTTCATGGTTCTCTCCCTGCCGATGACGGAATACGTGCAGGTGAACCCGCCCCGGGTAAGGGCTCACTGGAGAGCAGACTCCCGTGTTCCGGGTCGGCGGGGGAAGGCTTCCGGGGCCCGGTCACTCCAAATGATCACAGTCCGCATCAGCCCGATGAACACGGGTAGTCATGATCGAATCACCATCAGTAGTCGAGTGGTGACGGTGTGGCCCATGTGGCGAGAGCGTCGAAGTCCGCGCGGACCAGCCCGATCCGTTCGTCGATGCGCATCAGCAGGGTCCGCGCCGGGTGGCGCTGGTCGACGTACTCGCGGTCCATCGCCGTGATGTCGTCGTCGATCCAGGCGAAGGGTCGCTCGCCCGCGTACTCGAGGATGTACTGGGTCTTCCAGAAGGTGCCGCGCGGCGCCCGGCCGTGCATCACCGGCCAGTCGATGAAGGGAAGCCTCGGCAGCCCCAGGTGTGGGCCTATCCAGTCGTTGGCCTCGTCCTTCCACGTGGTGGCCCAGACGAGCTCGTAGACCTCCGCGAGGGCGAGCAGCTCCGCCCCGTGGTCGTGATTGAGCCAAACCCGCAGGGGCTTGGCCTGCTCGGCCTCCGTCCAGCCCGTCGGGCGCATCCGGTGGGTCCGGTAGCCCTCGGGGCGGCGCTGCAGCTTGGCCGCGTAGGGGTTCAGCGGTCCGTCGACGTCGATCAGCAGGAGTGGCCTCATCGCGGCAGGATTCCCTTCCGGCTGCCCCGAGGGCAGCTCATTTTTCGATCGAATGAGACAGTGACGTCTCATTCGGGGTATGCTTGTCTCATGGCCATGGATCGTGACCAGGTGCTCCGCGATGCGGCCGCCCTGCTTTCCCGCAAGTCGACCGCCACGATGGACGAGGTCGCCCGCGCCGCCGGAATCGGGCGCGCGACCCTCCACCGGCACTTCGCCGGACGCGACGCCCTCGTGCGGGCCCTCGAAGAACTCGGCATCCGGGAGTTCGAGGTGGCCTTCGACAACGCCCGCCTCGACGAGGGCACGGCGGTGGAGGCGCTCAGACGCCTCGTCGCCGAGGCCGAACCCAATGCCCAACTGCTGGCCTTCCTCGTCACCGAGAACCAGCTCTTCGAGGGCGACGAGGTCCACGAGGGATGGGCCCGGCTCGACGCCCGCGTCGGCGCGCTCTTCCGGCGCGGCCAGGAAGAGGGCGACATCCGGATCGACCTGAGCCCCGCATGGCTCACAGAGGCCCTCTACGGCCTCGTCGGCACCTGCGCCTGGGCCGTGATGGACGGCCGGGTCGCCGCCAAGGACTTCCAGTACATGATCATCGAGCTCTTGCTCGGTGGCGCCAGACGGAGTGTGGAGAAATGAGCACGACCCAGCACCTGAACAGCCCGATCGGGACGGAGACCAAAAGCCGCGGCCGCTGGCTCGCCCTGGGCGTGCTGGTGCTCGCCGTGCTGCTGGTCGCCGTCGACGCGACCGTACTCGGCCTCGCCACCCCCGCACTCTCCGAGGACCTCGAGCCGTCCGGCACCCAGCTGCTGTGGATAGGCGACATCTACTCCTTCGTCATCGCCGGACTCCTGGTCTCCATGGGCAGCCTCGGTGACCGCATCGGACGCAAGAAGCTGCTGCTCACCGGCGCCGCCGCGTTCGGTGCCGTGTCCGTGCTCAACGCCTACGCGAGCAGCCCCGAGATGATGATCCTCGCCCGGGCCCTGCTGGGCGTGGCCGGCGCGACCCTGATGCCGTCCACCCTCGCGCTGATCCGCAACATCTTCCACGACCCCAAGGAGCGCAGCCTCGCGATCGGCATCTGGGGCGCCACCGCCTCGGCCGGCGCGGCCGTCGGCCCGGTCGTCGGCGGAGCCCTCCTCCAGCACTTCTGGTGGGGCTCGGTCTTCCTGATCAACCTCCCCGTGATGATCGCCCTGGTCGTCGTCGGAATCAAGCTGCTTCCCGAATCCAAGAACCCGGTCGCCGGTCCCTGGGACCTCGTCAGCGTCGGCCTCTCCCTCGTCGGCGTGATCAGCGTGGTCTACGCCGTCAAGGAGGTCGCCACCCACGGCGTCACCTGGGAGGTCGCGGCCACCGCGGCACTCGGCACGGGCGCCCTGTACGCCTTCGTACGCCGCCAGTTCGCCCTGCCGTCCCCGCTGCTCGACATGCGGCTCTTCAAGCACCGCGGCTTCTCGGGCGCGGTCCTCGCCGACCTGCTCACCGTCTTCGGCCTCTCCGGACTGGTCTTCTTCCTCTCCCAGTTCCTGCAGCTCGTCCAGGGCCGCGACCCGCTGGAGGCGGGCCTCGCCGAACTGCCCGCCGCCATCGGCGCGGTGGTCACCGGCCTGATCGCGGGCCGGTACGCCCGCCGGTACTCGGTACGGACCATCGTGACCGGCGGCCTCGGCGCCATCGGCCTGGCCCTCGCCGTGCTCACCCTGATCCACAAGGAGAGCGGCTACCCGCTGCTCGGCGCGGCCCTGCTCGTCGTCGGCCTCGGTGCCGGATTCTCCTTCACCGTCACCGCCGACGTGATCCTCTCCAGCGTCCCCAAGGAGCAGGCCGGTTCGGCCTCCGCCGTCTCCGAGACGGCGTACGAACTCGGCGCCGCCCTCGGCATCGCCCTGCTCGGCTCCATCGTCACCGGCGTCTACCAGAGCTTCACCGCCCCGGCCTCGGTCGCGGGCCCGGTCGCCGACGCCGCGCACGAATCCCTCGGCGGGGCCGTCGAGGCCGCCAGGACACTGGACCCGCACACCGCCCAGGTGATGGTGGGCGCCGCCCAGGACGCCTTCGTGGACGGGCTGCGGCTCGCCTCCGGCGTCGGCGCGGCCGTACTGCTGGCCACCGCCGTGGCCGCCTGGTTCCTGCTGAAGGGCCAGCGGCTCCAGGAGGGCGTCGAGCACTGAGAGGTCGGCGCATCCGGTCAAGGGATGCTGTTCCGGCCGGAGTTGACAGCTGGTCGAGCCGCGGGACACCATCCCGGCGATGGAGATCAACGATCTTACCCCGGCGGAACGCCGCGTCTGGGAGGCCTTCCCGCGCGGCGACGGGGTCGACTTCCGCGCCGCCCCCGAGGACAGCTCCGTCGACGGAGCCGACTGGGGTCCCGACCGCACCCTGCGCGCCGAGGTGCTGCGGGCGATCCTGCTGGGAGCCTGCCCCGTCGTCCAGGGTCGGGTCCCCGGCCTCAAGGTCAAGGGCGCGAAGATCGTGGGCAAGCTCGACCTGCGCTACGCCGTCATCGACCACCCCATCCGCCTGCGTGACTGCTGGTTCGAGCGCAAGCCCCTGGTGTACGGGGCCCAGCTGCGCGCCCTGGTCCTCGGCTACTCCACCCTGCCCGGCCTGACCGCCTCCACGCTGCGCGTCGAAGTGGTCCTGCGGCTCTCCCACTGCCGGATCGCCGGACCCGTACGGCTGCAGGGCGCCAAGATAGCCGGCGGCCTCTTCCTCCACGGGGCCGTGATCGGCCCCACGGCCGGCGAGGAGGCGGACGAGCCCCCGCTCCAGCTGAACCACGTCGAGGTCGACACCGACATCATCGCGAACGACCTGACCGTGCACGGCCAGCTCCGCCTCAACGGGGCCACCGTCGGCGGCCAGATCCAGCTCGACGGCGCCCAGCTGCTCGCCCCAGGCCGGATCGCCCTGCACGCCGAGAACCTGACCGTGGGCACCGACCTGCGCGCGCACCGGATGAAGGCCCGCGGCATGGTCAACCTCACCGGCTCCCGGATACCCGGCCAGGTCAACCTCACCCGCTCCGACCTCGCCAACCCGGACGGGACCGCCCTGCGCGCCTCCAGCTGCGCGATCGGCGAGCTGTGGCTGCGCCGCTGCGACCCGGTCCGCGGCGATGTGAACCTGCGCCGGTCCACCGTCGACCTGCTCCACATCGACCCGCGGGTCTGGCCCGAGCGGATCGCCATCGACGGCCTGACCTACCGCACCCTGGCCCCGCACCTCCCCGCCGAGCAGCGGCTGCCCGCCCTGGAGCGGGAGGAGTCCGGCTACCTCACGTACGCCTACGAACAGCTCGCGGCGGCCTACCGTACGGCGGGCGACGAGGCGGCCGCCCGGACCGTCCAGCTCGCGAAGCTGCGCAGGCACCGCCACACCCTGCCCCGGGCCGCCCGGGCGTGGGGGCTGCTCCAGGACGCCACCGTCGGCTACGGCTTCCGGCCGCTACGGGCGGCGGGCTGGCTGACGGCCCTGCTGATGACCGGGTCGATCGCATACGGAATCGACCCGCCGCGCGCCCTGAAGGCGGGGGAGGCCCCGGACTTCAACGCGGTCTTCTACACGATCGACCTGATGGTGCCGATCGTCAGTTTCGGCCAGGAGGCGGCCTTCGCACCGGGCGGCTGGCACCAGTGGCTGTCGTACGTGCTGATCGTGACCGGCTGGATCCTCGCCACCACCACGGCGGCGGGCGTCAGCCGGTCACTCCAGCGTCAGTAGGCGTGGCCCGGGTCAGGCGGCCTTCGCCTTGGTGGCGTACATGTCGACGTACTCCTGGCCCGAGAGACGCATGACCTCGGCCATCACCGAGTCGGTGACGGCGCGCAGCACGTAGCGGTCGCGGTCCATGCCCTCGTAGCGGGAGAACTCCATCGGCTCGCCGAAGCGGACGGTGACCCGGCCCGGACGCGGCATGCCGGCGCCGCCGGGCTGGAGCTTGTCGGTGCCGATCATCGCGAACGGCACCACGGGGGCGCCGGTCATCAGGGTCAGGCGGGCGATGCCGGTGCGGCCGCGGTAGAGGCGGCCGTCGGGGGAGCGGGTGCCCTCGGGGTAGATGCCGAAGATCTTGCCCTCTTCGAGGATCCGGCGGCCGGTCATCAGGGCCGCGACGCCGCCGTTGGCCCCGTCACGGTCGACGGGGATCATGCCGGCGCCGGTGAAGAACCAGGCCATGGCGCGGCCCTTGATGCCCTTGCCGGTCACGTACTCGTCCTTGCCGATGAAGTGGACCGTGCGGTCGCACACCAGCGGCATGATCATGGAGTCGATGAAGGTGAGGTGGTTGCCCGCCAGAATCACCGGACCGGAGCCGGGGATGTTCTCGATGCCCTCCACGCGGGTGCGGAACATCATGCGCATGACCGGTCCGACAGCGGCTTTGATGATCTTCGTACGGAACAACGTGGGCCCTCCGGCATCGAAAAGCGGTTCGCGCACCCACCACACGGCGGTAGCGCAGGTGAGGACGATACTCGCGGGTCAGGTCGGAGCGCACATCGGGTTCACGTGTCGGATACAGAGTGTTGACGCACGTTTGCGCCAAGTTCCCCGGACGATCCCTCGGCGCACGCTCCTCGGCCACCCCCGTTTGCCTACCATCTGCACGCCGATCGCGGGGCGCGACACGGCGTTCACGACGAGGAGTGGGCACTCATGACACAGGGTGGAGCAGCGCGGCGCACGGTCCTGGGGGCGGCCGTCCTGGCGGCGGGGACCGGGATCACCGGACTCACGGCGGGTTCCGCCGCCGCGGCCGAGGGCGGGTACGGCGAGGGACGCGGCGACGGGGGATACCGGGACCTCCCCTACCCGACGGTCATCGGCCACCGCGGAGCCAGCGGCTACCGGCCGGAGCACACGATCGGCTCCTACCAGCTCGCCCTCGACCTGGGTGCCGACGTCGTCGAGCAGGACCTTGTACCGACCCGCGACGGCCATCTGGTGTGCCGCCACGAGAACGAGATCGGCGGGACCACCGACGTCGCCGAGCACCCCGAGTTCGCCTCCCGGCGGACCACCAAGTCCGTCGACGGGGTCTCGGTCACCGGCTGGTTCACCGAGGACTTCACCCTGGCCGAGCTGCGGACCCTGCGCGCGAAGGAACGAATCCCCGCCGTCCGTCAGCGCAACACCCTCTACGACGGCCAGTGGGCCGTACCCACCTTCGAAGAGGTGCTCCGCTGGGCCGACCGCGAGGGCAAGCGGCGCGGCAGGCGGGTGTGGCTGCACGTGGAGACCAAGCACCCCAGCTACTTCCGAGGTCTGGGCCTCGGCCTGGAGGAGCCCCTCGCCAAGCTCCTGCGCCGCTACGGGCGCGACGGACGGGGCGCCGCCGTCTTCCTCCAGTCCTTCGAGCCCTCCAGCATCCAGCGGCTCTCCCGACTGGTCTCCGCGCCCCGCGTGGTCCTGCTGTCGGCGGCCGACACCCGCCCCTGGGACTTCGAACTGGCCAAGGACCCGCGTACGGTCGCGGACCTGGTCAAGCCCGAGGGCCTGAAGTGGATCGCCGGCTTCGCCCAGGGCATCGGCCCGACCATGGACCTGATCCTCCCGCGCGACGCCGCCGGCAAGCTCGGCGCACCGACCACCCTGGTGAAGGACGCCCACGCCCGCGGGCTGCTGCTGCACCCCTACACCGCCCGCAACGAGAACAGCTTCCTGCCGGCCGAATACCGCAGGGGCACCGACCCGGCCGCGTACGGGAACGCCCTCGGCGCCTTCCGGACCTACTTCGAACAGGGCATCGACGGGATCTTCACCGACAACCCGGACACCGGACTGCTCGCGGCGGAGGCCTTCCGCCCGGGCCGACGCCCCGTCAACCGCTGAGCGCCGCTTCCCGTACGAGTGGGCCGGGCCCGGCGGGGAAACCGTCCGACCCGGCCCGCTCGTCCCGCCCGGCATGGACCTGCTGAAGGCTGATTACGTCGACAAGCTCGGCCCGCTGCTCTCCGCCGAGGCGGCCGCGGAGGCCCCGGGCACCGGAGTGGACGCGGCCGACCTGGAACAAGCCGTCTGGGTCAGGCTGCTGGAGAGCGGCCGCCACGCCCCCGATCCGGCCGAACCCGCGGAGCCGGCGCGGTGGCTGCGCCGCGCTGTCCGGGCGGAGGCCCGCCTCGCCCGCCGCCGGGCCCGCCGCGAGGTCCCGTACGGGCACCGCCAGCACTCGGTGGACGGGAGCACACCGGCCGGCGCGGCCGCCGCGGCCGAACCGGAAGACGCCCTCCTGCACGGCGAGGAGAACCGCGCACTCCGATCGGCGGTCGCCCGGTTGCCCGGACGCTGTCCCGAGCTGATGAAGGCACTTCTTTCGCCCAGAGACCTCACTTACCGTGAAATCGCAGGAGAGTTGGGTATCTCACAAGGAAGTTTGGGGCCCGTCCGTTCCCGTTGCCTGGGATGTCTGCGCAGAATGCTGGCTGCAGAGGTTGCGGCTCCTGGCCTGCGGGGAAAGGAGCGGTAGACCAACGGGCTACCAGGTGAGCTGGAGGCATGCGCACATGGGCATGAGCGTGACCATTTCGGCGGCGGCCGCCGAGGACGCTGAGCAGATCTTCAAACTGCAGTACCTGGCCTTCCAGCGGGAGGCCGAGCTCTACGGCAACTACCTCATCCAGCCGCTCACCCAGTCACTGGACTCCCTCAAGGGCGAGCTGGCGACGGACACCGTCCTGGTGGCCCGGCTCGGCGACGAGATCGTCGGGACCGTGCGCGGCAACGTCGACGAGGACGGCACGGGCAAGATCGCCAAGCTCTGTGTGCACCCGCGTCTGCAGGGTCACGGTCTCGGGGCGCGCCTGCTGCGCGCGGTCGAGGAGGCCCTGGCGAGCCCCGGCAACACCACCCGCTTCCGCCTGCACACCGGGCACAAGAGCGAGTCGAACCTGCGCCTCTACCGCAAGGCCGGCTACGTCAAGGTCGGCGGCCGCACGGCGTCCGACGGCGTCCAGCTGGTGATCCTGGAGAAGGAAGCCAAGGACCCGACCGACTTCACGGTCAGCGCGTAGTCGCCTCTCCGCGCTTGCGCAGCCAGAGCATCCCGGTGATCGGCAGGATCACCGGGATGAACAGGTAGCCCATCCCGAACTGGGACCACACGGTCGTGTCGGGGAAGGACTCGGGTCGCACCAGGGTCCAGGTCCCCACGGCCAGCACGCCCGCCAGCTCGGCGGCGCAGCAGACCAGCGCCGCCTTGCGGGCCCGCTCACCGCCGCGCACCAGTGAGTACGTGATGAAGGCGTAGGCCAGCGCGGCCACGGCGGACAGCGAGTACGGCAGCGGCGCCCGGTCGAACTCGGTGGAGATCTGGAAGGCCGAGCGGGAGACCGCGCCCACCACCATCACCCCGTACAGCCACACCAGCAGCAGACCGGGCCCCGAGACCAGCCGCTTGTGACCGGCGGCGGTGGCGGTGGCGCCGGTGTCGGTGTCGGTGTCGGTGTCGGTGTCGTTCGTCGTGTCGGAGTCAGGCACCGGTGGTTCCCCAGATGTCGTAGAGCCGTACTTCGAGGACGGCGAGCACGACGGCGCCGGCGGCCACCGTGATCGATCCCCACTTGGTCCGCTCGGTCAGCGAGAGCATCCCGGCCGCCGGTACCGCGGCGAACGCGCCCACCAGGTAGGCCACGAAGATCACCGTGCCCTCGTCGGGCTTCTCGCCCTGGGCCAGCATCACCAGACCGATCACCAGCTGCGCCAGGACCAGCACCGTCACGACGGCCATACCGATGAAATGCCAGTCCTTGGTCGGCTGGTCCCGCCATGCGGCGTGGCCGCACCAGGCGGCGAGGGCGAGTGCGGCCACGCCGATGGCGACCGTCAAGGCGTCGAGCATGCAGCGAGGGTATTACGGGCCGAAAGACCCGATGCGCGCACCCCTGTGTCCCGACCGTGGTCTTGACCACAGCGGGCCCGGTGGCCGCACCCCGAAGGGAGCCGGCCGTACGGGCCTCTACATCGCTGTCGGCGCAGGTCAGTGCAGCGAGGTGGCCGTGCCGGGGCGGGGTGGCCGTGTTCGGTGTCGTCCGGTATGTGGTCGAATGACGTCCGCTATTCGGACATCGTTGATCGGTCAGGGGATAGGTCTGGTTTACTGGGGCCCATGACCACGACGAGCAGCCGCACCCTTGCGACCGAGGCGACGATGACGCCCGGTGCTCGTTGTATGTGTCGAATGTGCGCCTTCTGAGGGCCCCCTCCTGAGTCTCGCGCCCCGAAGCGAGACCAGTCGCGCCAGTGCTTCGTCCCCTGATGAACAGCACGGCTCGTCCATGCCCCGCGCACGCGTCGACCTCATCGTTTTCTGACGGTTCGTCCCGTATCGCGTCCCCAGATTGTTTGCCCCGTGCCGGCACCCCGCTGCGCCGCGCACACGACAGCGACGGAAATCCTGTGATCACCACATCGGGCCTCACGAAGGTCTACCAGTCCCGTGGCCGCGAGGTCACCGCCCTGGACGGCGTCGATCTCCACGTCCGTGAGGGCGAGGTGTACGGAGTCATCGGCCAGAGCGGCGCAGGCAAATCCTCCCTGATCCGCTGCGTCAACCTGCTGGAGCGCCCCACCACCGGCACGGTGACCGTCGACGGCGTCGACCTCACCGCCCTCGCCGGCCGCGGCCGCCGCGCCGGCAAGGAGCTCCGCGAGGCGCGCAGCCGCATCGGCATGGTCTTCCAGCACTTCAACCTGCTGTCCTCGCGCACCGTCCAGGGCAACGTCGAGCTGCCCCTGGAGATCCTCGGGGTCTCCGGCCGCGAGCGCTCCCGCAAGGCCCTCGAACTCCTCGACCTCGTCGGCCTCGCCGACAAGGCCAAGGCCTACCCGACCCAGCTCTCCGGCGGCCAGAAGCAGCGCGTCGGCATCGCCCGCGCCCTGGCCGGCGACCCCAAGGTGCTGCTGTCCGACGAGGCCACCAGCGCCCTGGACCCCGAGACCACCCGCTCCGTCCTGGGGCTGCTGCGTGACCTCAACCGGCAGCTCGGCCTCACCGTGCTGCTCATCACGCACGAGATGGACGTGGTCAAGACCGTCTGCGACTCGGCCGCCCTGATGAAGAACGGCCGGATCATCGAGTCCGGCACCGTCGCCGAACTCCTCGCCACCCCCGGATCCGAGCTCGCCGGCGAACTCTTCCCGGTCACCGGCACCGCCACCGGCCCCGACCGCACGGTCGTCGACGTCACCTTCCACGGCGAAGCCGCCGTCCGGCCCGTCATCTCGCAGCTCTCGCGCACGTACAACATCGACATCTCGATCCTCGGCGCCGCGATGGACACCGTCGCGGGCCGGCAGATCGGCCGCATGCGCATCGAACTGCCCGGCGGCTACGAGGACAACGTCGTGCCGGTCGGCTTCCTGCGCGAGCAGGGCCTCCAGGTCGACATCGTCGAAGGCGCCGAAGACGTCGACACCGAATTCGCCGCGCTGGTCAAGGATGGTGCCAAGTGACCTGGTCCGAAATGCAGCCCCTGCTCACCCAAGGCACCTACGACACCCTGTACATGGTGTTGTGGTCCACCCTGGTGACCGTGCTCGGCGGCCTGCCCATCGGCATCCTGCTGGTCCTCACGGACAAGGGCGGCCTGCTGCAGAACCAGCCGCTCAACAAGGTCCTCGGCGTGATCGTGAACATAGGCCGCTCGCTGCCGTTCATCATCCTGCTGATCTTCCTGATCCCGGTCACCACCGCGGTCGTCGGAACCTTCATCGGCCCCACCGCCATGATCGTCCCGCTTGCCATCGGCGCCGTCCCCTTCTTCGCGCGCCTCGTCGAGACCGCCGTCCGCGAGGTGGACCATGGCCTGATCGAGGCCGTCGAGTCCATGGGCGGCGGCATCCCCACCCTGGTCGGCAAGGTGCTCCTCCCGCAGGCCCTGCCCTCCCTGGTCGCCGGTGTCACCACCACCGTCATCACCCTCGTCGGCTACTCGGCCATGGCCGGCGCCGTCGGCGGCGAAGGGCTGGGATCCAAGGCCATCACCTACGGCTTCCAGCGCTTCGAGACCGGGTTCATGATCGCCACCGTCGTGGTCCTCATCGCCCTCGTCACGGTGATCCAGCTGCTCGGCGACGGCGTGGTCCGCCTCCTCGCCCGCCGCGGCCGCACCGCCTGAGAAGACTTTCCACCCCTCGCAGAGCCCGCACTTGTCGTGCTTGGGCCACCACCAGCAAGTCATCGGTACTTGTTCAGCAAGAAAGGCACTCTTCGTGCGTAAGAACATCAAGCTCACCGCCCTCGCCGCCACGGCCACCGCGCTCGCCCTCGGCCTCACCGCCTGCGGCAGCTCCTCGGACCCGTCCTCGGCGAAGGCCGACGGCGGCAAGGCCGACGAGAGCAAGCCCCTCGTCATAGCGGCCTCCCCGAGCCCGCACGCCGACGTCCTGAACTTCGTCAAGGACAAGCTCGCGGCCAAGGAAGGCCTCAAGCTGGAGGTCAAGGAGTTCACGGACTACGTCCTGCCGAACACCGCCACCGAGCAGGGCCAGGTCGACGGCAACTACTTCCAGCACAAGCCGTACCTCGACGACTTCAACAAGAAGAACAACACGCACGTCGTGCCCGTCGTGAACGTGCACCTGGAACCCCTCGGTCTCTACTCCAAGAAGATCAAGGCCATCGGTGACATCAAGGCCGGCCAGACCATCGCCGTCCCCAACGACACCACCAACGAGGGCCGCGCGCTCCAGCTGCTCGCCGCGAACAACCTGATCACCCTCAAGGAGGGTGTCGGCACCAGCGCCAAGCTGTCCGACATCACCGACAAGAAGGGCCTGGAGTTCAAGGAGCTGGAAGCCGCCACGGTCCCGCGCGCCCTGAACGACGTGGACGCCGCGATCATCAACGGCAACTACGCCCTGGAGGCCAAGCTGTCGCCCGCCAAGGACGCGCTGCTCCTGGAGAAGGCCGAGGGCAACCCCTACGCCAACTTCCTCGCGGTCAAGGACGGCAACCAGAACGACCCGCGGATCCAGAAGCTGGCCAAGCTGCTGAACTCCGACGACGTCAAGAAGTTCATCGAGGAGAAGTACCAGGGCTCGGTCATCCCGGCCTTCGGCGCCCCGGCCACCTCCTGAACCGGTACCTCGTGATCCGGTTCCTCCCGAACCGGTCATGAATCTCGGCCCCGCACGCACCTGACGGCGCGCGGGGCCGAGCTCTGCCCGCTTCCGGGCAACCCGGCCCTGCACATCACCCGGTCGATGCTGCATGCTGTGGCCTACGAACCGCACGCACGGTCCCGCACGAACGGTCCCGCACCGCGGTCGCATCGCACCACGGTCGCACCACGGTCTCAGGCATGGAGCTGCGCATGACTACCACCTTCCCGGACGTCACCATCAGCACGGACCGGCTGGTGCTGCGCCCCTTCGAGGAAGAGGACGTCACCGCGCTGACCGAGATGATGAACGACGAGCACGTCACCGCCTGGACCGGAGTGCCCCACCCCTACACCCCCGCCGAGGCGCACGCCTGGGCCACCCGGCACTCCCACACGGAACGCACCGAGGGCCGCGGCATCGTCTTCGCCGTCACCGAGTTCCTCACCCAGCGACTCGTCGGCATCGTGCACCTGCAGAGCACCAACTGGCACACCCGCGCCACCGAGGTCGGATACGTCACCGCCCCCTGGGCCCGCGGCGAGGGCTACGCCAGCGAATCCGTCCTGGCCGTCGCCCAATGGCTCTTCCGCGACCAGGGGTTCGAGCGCCTCGAACTGCGCACCGCCGCCGACAACACCGCCTCGCAGCAGGTGGCCCAGAAGATCGGCTGCATCAGCGAGGGCGTCCTGCGCAACGCGTGGATAGTGCGTACGCAGACGGCCGACGGCGGTTGGACCGACACCCGCACCGACCTCATCGTCTGGAGCCTGGTCCCCGAGGACCTCGACGAGGGAGACGGCTACGACAGCTACGACAGCTACGACGGATACGCCCGCAGCACCGCGTTCCCGCAGCGTGCCGACGCGCACGGCCACCCCGTCGGTGCCGACTGGAGCTGAACCCATGACCGGGTAGTCTCACCGTGCCCGCCCCGACGAAACTTCGCCCTCCCCCCAGCCACCGCGGGGAGGCGCCCCCGCCAGACCAGGAGACTGACGACGATGGCCGACCGGGTCACGGTGATCGGCTGGGACGGTTCGCCCCTGACCGCGGGCGCCCGGTCCGCGCTCTCCGCCGCCACCCTCGTGGCCGGCGCCGCGCACCACCTCGCCCTTCCCGAAGTACCGCCCACCGCGGAGCGCATCCGCCTGGGCAGTGTCGGCCTCGCCGCACGCCGCATCGCCGGCCACCGAGGCACCGCGGTGGTCTTCGCCGACGGGGACCCCGGCTTCTTCGGCGCCGTACGCATCCTGCGCGCCCCGGAGCACGGCCTGGAGGTCGAGGTCGTCCCGGCCGTCTCCTCCGTCGCCGCCGCCTTCGCGCGCGCCGGCATGCCCTGGGACGACGCCCAGGTCGTCGTGGCCCACCCCCGTACCCTGCGCCGCGCGGTCAACGTCTGCCGCGCCCACGCCAAGGTCGCCGTCCTCACCTCACCCGGCGCCGGCCCCGCGGAACTCGCACTGCTCCTCGAAGGAGTTCACCGCACCTTCGTCGTCTGCGAGGAACTCGGCACGGACCGGGAGCAGGTGAGCGTCCTCACCTCCGACAAGGCCGCCGACCACAGCTGGCGCGACCCGAACGTCGTCATCGTCATCGGCGGCGGGGGACCGGCCCCCGCCGACGCGGGCTGGCTCCTCGGCCAGAGCGCCGCCCGGTCCACCGACCGCGGCTGGGCCAGGCCGCAGACCGACACGGGAGAAGGCGAGTCCGCACAACTGCGCGCCGCCCAACTCGCCCGCCTCGGCCCGCGCACCGGCGACCTCCTGTGGGACATCGGCGCCGGATCCGGCGGCGTGGCCGTGGACGCGGCCGCCCTCGGCGCCGCCGTCATCGCGGTGGACGCCGACCCGGCCGCCTGCGACCGCATAACTGCCGCCGCCCGCACGCGCGGAGTGCAGCTCCAGGCCGTCGCCGGACGCGCACCGCACGTACTGGAGAACCTGCCCGAACCCGATGTCGTCCGCGTCGGCGGTGGCGGCGCCGCCGTCGTCGCGGCCGTCGCCGAACGCCGCCCCGAACGGATCGTCAGCCACGCCTCCACCCGCGACGAGGCGGAGGCGATCGGCAGGGCACTCACCGAACACGGATACGCCGTCGAGTGCGCACTGCTCCAGTCCGTCGGTCTGGACACCCGGACCTGGGCCGAACAGGACCGTTCCGTGGTGTTCCTCCTGGCAGCGGAACGCCCCACCACGCGCTGAGACGAGGGCCGGGGTAGGCTGGCCGATCGTCGTACTGCTTCGGACGATTCGGGCATCGCGACACCGCCTGGACGCGCGACGTGGCGCAGTCCACAGAGGACCGTGACGGTTATGGCCGCCACGGTGGCCGACGGGCGCGACAATGCTTACTGGTTGTCGTGCCGGCGCATGCGAGACGAGCTCGTCGCACCGCAACCCCGCAGGCAAACCGCTCGGCGGCCTCGTGGGCGACCGGGCGATCGAAGAGGCAAAACCGATGGGCGAGGGGTAAGCATGACTGACACCGGCCAGGTCCCGGGCGAGGGTTTCCCGGACAACGCGGGCATGGTGGATCAGCAGAGCGTCCCCGCTCCGGTCCAGATCCCGGCACCGATTCCCGCCGGCTACGCCTTCCAGGACCTCATGGACGATCCGGCCGAGCCGGAGGACGAGGAACTGCTGCTGATGCCGAGCGGCCAGGGTGCCTGGAGCGACCCGCAGGTCGTCCCGCAGGCCCCGGCCTTCCCCGCGCCCCAGCTCGGCGAGCCGCAGCTGTACACGGACCAGCCCTACGCCGCCGAGCCCTCCTACTCCGAGGCCCCGGCCGCGTACACCGAGTTCCCCCCGCCCGTGTTCCCCGACGGCGGCTACAGCGCGGGCGCGCACGAGACGGGCGGCCGTGACTCCGGCGCGCTCGACCTCGGCGGGCTCGTCGTCCCGCCGCCGGCGGCCCCGGTGGCCCCCGCGGCTCCCCTGCGGCGTCCCCTGCACATGGGCCCGGCCGTGCCCGAGGCCAACGGCGGAGTCGTACGGTCCCTCGCCGACCGCGGCCCGGCCGCGGCGCCCGCCCAGGCCGCCCCGATGGCCGCCGTGAGCACCCCGGCGGCGCCCACCCCGTTCCCGCAGGCGGGCCCCCCGACCATGGGCCCCGAGTACCTGGACATCCGTGCCGAGCCCGCCCCGGCCGTCGCCGCCCCGTCGGCCGAGATCCCGCCGCAGGCCGGCGCCCCGTGGACCCCGGAGCCGGCCGGCGCGCCGGAGCCGGTGGCCGAGGCGGGGACCGAGCCCGTCGCGACCCCCGTGGAGC